>SCSO01000140.1 GCA_004297865.1 Legionella sp. | reverse complement strand
TTTTTCTCGAAAATGGACAATCATACTCGAGAAGAGAATGTCTAGATTAAAAACAGTTCTTATTACAGGGGGTTCGGGTCTTTTGGCTCTTAATTGGGCTTGTGCAGTAAGAGAAAAATGGAATGTCATTTTGGGAGTGCGTCAAAATTTTGTTAAGTTAGAGGGGGTTAGAGCAGAACGGATTGAACTTGATTCTGAAGAGCGATTCGGTTCTCAACTAGATAAACTTTCACCAGATCTTGTAATTCATACAGCGGGTCTCACTAGTGTGGATCAATGCGAACAAAATCCCAAGTTAGCTTATCAAGCCAACGCGGTAATTGCACGCAATGTTGCTTGGGCTACAGCAGTTCGCAATATACAATTAATTCATATATCAACGGATCACTTATTTGCAGGTGATGATCCTTTATATGAAGAAGATTCTTCTACTCACCCTCTAAATGAATATGCTAAAACAAAGTTGCTTGCAGAAAAATGGGTTTTAGAAACACACCCTAAGTCGCTAATTTTTCGTACCAATTTTTTTTGTTGGGGCCCTCCGAGGCGCCAATCATTTAGTGATTGGATCATTTGCAACCTTCGAGAAAAAAAGAAGCTTACTTTATTTGACGATATATTTTTTACTCCAATACTAGCCGATAGGCTGTCATTAGCTGCTCATGATTTGTTGGAAAAAGAAGTTTCCGGTATTATAAATCTTGCTGGTGATCAGCGTTTATCAAAGTACCAATTTGCATTGGATGTGTGCCATGAATTTGGTTTTTCTCCTTCCCTAATTGAACGTGGCAAAATCGAAAGAGCAGGTTTATTAACAATTAGGCCACGAGATATGTCACTTAATAATCATAAAGTAAAAAAAATTCTTGGTTATGAGTTAGGCGATGTTAAAACCTTTCTCGCTGAGCTGCGCATACAGGAAGTTATGGGGCGTCGCAAAGAGCTTCTTGAATCAACGGTTGAATAAATATTTAACTGCCAAGATATCTTTATTAAATATAAAAATGGACAAATATAGCAATGGAAACTATCCCGTATGGCTGCCATCATATTGATGACTCTGATATTCAGGCAGTGGTTGAATGTCTGCGAAGTGGTGCTTTAACCCAAGGACCAATCGTTGGTAAGTTTGAGGAGGCAATAGCTCAAGAAGTAGGTGCTCGTTATGCCGTTGCAGTTACAAGTGGCACAGCAGCGTTACATTTAGCTGCACTAGCAGCGGGCCTAAGCCCTGGCTCCTCGTTGATCACTTCACCGATTACTTTTGTTGCGAGTGCTAATGCAGCATTATATGTTGGCGCGAAGCCAATATTCGTAGATATAGATCCAGATACAGTTAATATCTCGCCAACATTATTAGCGAAAGCACTTGTTAATAATTCAAAAGTCGATATTGTGCTCCCAGTCCATTATGCTGGTTTGCCCTGTGAGATGGAGGAAATAAAGAGATTAGCGGATACGGCTGGTGCTGTGATTATTGAGGATGCAGCTCACGCACTCGGTTCATTCTATCCTGACGGCAAACCGGTTGGCTCATGTGCCCACTCATTAATGACTATTTTTTCTTTTCATCCAGTTAAGTCTATCACTACTGGTGAGGGTGGCATAATCACCACGAATAATGAGGATATTTATCGTAAACTATTACGACTGCGAAGTCATGGGATAAATAAGGGTGAAGATACCTTTCTCAACCCTGAAAATACACATACAGATGGGCATGCTAATCCCTGGTACTATGAAATGTTTGGTCTAGGTTTTCATTATCGTATTACGGATGTTCAGTGCGCTCTAGGCTTGTCACAATTGAAGAAACTGGGACGATTTAGCAAACGCCGACAGTTTTTAGTGAAACGTTATGATCAAGCTTTTGCAGATTTTAAATTGATTAAACCTGCACAAAAGATAGGTCGAGATTTGAGTGCACACCATCTTTATCCAGTTCGCATTAATTTTATGGCTGCAGGTATTAGTCGTGCCGCATTAATGAAAGAACTTCGTGGGCAAGGGATAATTACCCAAGTACATTACATCCCTGTCCCGGCACATCCTCACTACCGCAATCTAGGGTTTCATGAAAGTGATTATCCAAATGCCTGCTCATATTATAGCGAAACGCTAAGTATCCCTTTATTTTACGATCTTACTGAACAACAGCAGGACAAAGTAATTTCTAAATTAAAAGAGTTGATTGACTGATATGAGAAAAATAATCCATTCTTGTTGTCGTATAGTTCTGATATGTGCTATTGCGTTAGTCTCCTCTGTTTGTAATGCGGATAATTTAAACTTACGTCATTTAACTGAGGCCCAAAGACAGGTAATAGCAAAAGGGGCTGCCTGGGGTTCAATTATTTCATTAGCAGATGGCTCATTAGGAGTGATTGTACAAAGAGGGCGTCCACTTTCTGAGTTCAATGCGGTCAATGTTGCCATGGAATGGATGCGTTCCATCGATGGTGGGAAAAGCTGGTCTGATCCTGTCATATTGGGTGAACGACTCGGCCCGGATGGGCAGCTTTTTGAGCGAACAGATGACAATGGATATATTGTTTTTCAAGAGCGTAATCAGGCATTAGGTCAGTTGCCAAGCGGTCGAATTATTGTTGCTTATTCTCGCATCAATCACTACTATGGGCCTGATGGTGAGTCAAGAAAAGCGCCTGATTCATTATTTAATCATAAGAACCTTGGTGTTTTTTATACTTGGTCTGATGATTTTGGTGCAACTTGGGAGTCTGCGCATACCTTACCAAGTGGCATGTTCGGCGGCAAGCATGGAGCTGTTACTCCTCATGGGCGAATTATTACTCTAAAAGATGGGACAGCTCTAATGTCCTTATATGGGTCATTAAATCCAGAGTACTCGAATTCTTCAAGTGTGCCTCCTGGTACAAAAGCAATAGCTGGTGTTATCCGTTCCAGAGACAACGGCCAAAGTTGGGGAGATATTTCTCTGATTCTCCACAAAGAAGATCCATTTTCTTATGAAGAGACTTCCCTTTGTATTATAGACCAAGATAAATTGTTGGCGCATATCCGCACACCCTCTGGCAATGTCGATCAATACATTTCGGATGATGGAGGTCGAATCTGGCGCTTAGTAGGGGCTGTGACAGAGAAAGATCAACATCCAGCCGGAGCTTTTCGTTTAGTGAGTGGGAAAATTTTGCTTACATGGGGGAATCGCCGTCCACCATTTGGCGCTGCGGCGATGCTCAGTTCTGATGAAGGTCAGACATGGGACTACACAAATGCAGTTTCTTTGGCATGGGACGCACCAGGTAGGAACTGTGGCTATGCAAATGGAACACAAGCAGCTGATGGAAGCATTTTCGTAGTTTATTATGTGATGCCGAATGTAGTTAATTACCGTGAGTTGTGGAAGCAAAGTACGATTTATATCGTACATTTTACGGAGGAACAGTTGCTTCAAGTAAGCCAACAGGTTAAATCCTCAATAGCAAAAAGGACTAAAAATCAATGAAATTTCAAGTTTTAAGTCATGCCGGATTATATGTAGAGCATAATGGGGTTTCTATTTTAATGGATCCTTGGTTGATTGGTTCTTGCTACTGGAGAAGCTGGTGGAATTTTCCTGAACCAAGTCGTGAATTAGTTGACTCGATAAAGCCAGACTTTATCTATATTACTCATTTACATTGGGATCATTTTCATGGTCCTTCATTGCGCTTATTTGATAAATCAACACCTTTCATAGTGCCTAAGATACCCACACATCGTATGGTTAAAGATCTGAATGGTCTAGGGTTTAAAAATATTATAGAGATTCCACATGGATCTAAGCTGACCTTGGGGGTTGATTTTGATCTATACTCTTATCAATTTGGATTCTCTTCTGATTCTGCGGTGGTATTAGAATCTTCTGAATTTAATTTACTTAATGCAAATGACACAAAATTTTTTGGTGCCCCATTAAAACAAATTAAAAAACGCCACAAAAATTTTGATTTTGTATTGAGAAGTTACTCTAGTGCAAGTGCGTTACCCTATTGTGTAGAAGGATATCAGACTCAATTTCCTGCTTTACGAACAAGAGAAGATTATATTGCGGAATTTACTGCGTTCGCTCTCTATATGGAAGCAAGATATGCTATACCTTTCGCTAGTAACCATTGTTTTTTACATAAAGAAACAATTGAATTTAACGACACTTCTGTTTCACCCGACTTAGTGTCTGAGTTTTATAGCAAAGAAGCCAAAC
>SCSO01000516.1 GCA_004297865.1 Legionella sp. | reverse complement strand
GAAAAAACATTCGCACTCTACGACTAACCACCCAAGTATTCCTGATCTGCAGCACTACGCGGAACACTTCGCCCATAGCGCGCAAGAGACGCGACGATGCCGAGGCCAATAAACTCAACCACGAGATGGGAGCCGCCATAGCTCATGAATGGTGTCGTGGTACCGGTGACTGGGAAGATGCCAAGGTTAATACCAACATGCACCAGCATATGCGCCATGAGCAGAATGGTGACACCAATAGTGAAAAGCGAATCAAAGTTGGTCGCTGCCCGCTGCGCAATACGTATCAATAAGAAGAAGAGGAGTGCATAGAGCGCAAGCACCAGAACAATTCCAACAAATCCCCATTCCTCCGCAAACGAAGCGAAGATAAAGTCGCTCTGATACTCAGGTAAGAAACGGAGCTTGGATTGCGTCCCGTACCCAATACCCTTTCCAAGGAGCTCACCGGAGCCGGTCGCAACCACTGCTTGGTATGCGTTATATCCAGCACCCATAGGATCTGCCGCTGGATTCACGAACGAGAGAATGCGGTCTCGCTGGTACTCACGAAGCCCAAAGAACCAGAGCCCGGATGCGAGCGTAAGACCTGCAAAGAAAACTGCGATCAGGTGACGCAGCGGAATGCCCGATACCAGAATAAGCCCAAACCATACGGCCGAGAGAATTGCTGCCGTTCCAAGATCTGGCTGCACCAGCACAAGAAGAATCATCGCGCCGGCGTATGCGCCTGAAACAATCACATGCCAGAACTGCCCTATCTGGGTGTGCCTGCGTGAGAAGTATTTTGCAATGATTGCGATGAACACCAGCTTTGCCGGGTCTGCAGGTTGCAGAGAAAACGGTCCGACGGTGAACCAACTCTTCGCACCCATCACCGTTGGTGCAAACACAAGAAGTGACGCAAGCAGCACGAGCGTGCCCAAGTACGCCGTAATAATGATCGGCGTACGGCGAATGAAATGCATGTCCGCAGTCGCAAAGACGATGTAGAGACCCACACCGACCGTAAGCGACATGAGCTGGTGCTCAGCAAAGCTCGCCCCAGCACCAAAGGGGTCCATAGTGAGAATGCCGAGGAGTGATATTGCGACACCGATCGCCAACAGCGGCCAAGATTCGAGTACTGCTGCAAATGGCTTGTTGCGCACAACTTCGTTCATGGTAGAGAAACGGGAAGCACCGGAAGCACTTCAACCCGTGCGGGTGTACCTACGAATGGCGCGTTCCAGGTGAAGAATGCATTGGTCTTTCCGTAGGCTCCAATCTGCGCAATGTAGGTTTGGCTTGCAGCGAGTGCGTTGCCTTCTATATCAA
>SCSO01000139.1 GCA_004297865.1 Legionella sp. | reverse complement strand
TTATTTACGTGGAGGAACGGATTCACGCGGCAGACTTTGCAGTTCCACCCAGAAAGCTTGTGTATAACCCAACAAACATAATGGCTCTGCAAAGAGCCGGCACTTAATGAGAGTTGAACAGTGAAAAGAAAACAAACTAAGCGCTGTATTTTCTTTACCATTTTATTTCTAGCCACTTCTTTATGCCAGGCCAATGCTGTTCAGAGCCCTAACTTTATCCACTCACTTTATATTGGTGCTCTTGGTGGTTATGGTTCCACCACCTGGGAAGGGATGGTTCCCGCACTACAAAATCAAAATTCCGCTCTCAGTATGTCTACCCCTATCAGTGCCGATGAGGGCGGTGGAGTGTGGGGGTTTTTTACCGGTTATGAATTTAGCGATTTTTTTGCAGTGGAAGTGAGTTATATCAATTATCCTAATGCAGTCATTACTTTTGATACGATGAGTCTCTTTAGCTTTGATCATAATGACCAAACGTCTTTTTCCACAGATACGGAAACCGTCAACATCATGGGTAAAGTGATGTTACAAGTGCCTAAAACTAAATTTCGCATCTATTCGAGCGCTGGTGTCGCCAATGTACATCGTGAAGATATGATTTCTAACCAATGGCATCCAGGACCTACTTTTGGTGTGGGAATCAATTATAAATTCAACGAACACGTCATGGCGGAAGTTAACGGCAATTACACTGCAGGCTTTGGCGAGTCACAATTAAATCCTGCTGATACTTATATTCCATTCTTGTATACCGGGAATTTTCGGTTAGCCTTTTTCTTCTAACCTTGATCCTCCAGCTCGCGTAAATAATTTTTGGCAAGTTGGTAGGCTGCAGCGAGGTTATGTTTGACTTCTGGATGCATATTTTGGTCTTGAGCTTCCATTTCATTATAGCAATCCAATAAAAAATCTTTCAATTTCTTACACTTAGCTTCGTTGCTAATATCCATTAAATAGATTTCAATCACTTCTATTTCTCTATTCATGAGACCCCCTTGCTCTAAACACAGAGCCCTTTCTTTAATTATAGTTCAAGGCTGTTTATAGAGCATCTGGGCTGTCTTTAATAAAATCAAGGATTAGAAATGAATATATAGCTAAAAACATAGGGGAATTGCTTCCCCTAGAAAAAGATAAATAAAGATAAATTAGGCTGTGGCTGTTAGTTTATTATGATCATTAAGCGTATCGTTATCCACATCAAACTTAGAAGCGGCACCAGCCAGTCCTCTATTGAGGTCATTCCAAAATCCAGGATGGCCATTAGAATGAATGATGCGTTTATGAAGGTCATTAGTCACGTTGGTATGACCAAAAGTTACATGACGAGGCTCAGCCACTTCAACCTTGCTCAAAGGATCTGCGTATCGTTTTCCTGCATAGGTAGTTTTATTGGCGACATTACTAACTGAAGTACCAAAAATACGACTAATATTAGCCTGGATATGCGCTTCTAATTGTTGCTTTTTAGCAAAGCTAATCGGATTTTCTTCGACCTGGGCAAAGGTTAAATTAGGCATTTGCAACATTAAGTCAACAGAGGCATCGGTTAATCCGCACGAGAATAAAGTTAAAGATTGGAATTTGGCAAGACGATCAGGTGTAGCAAAGGCTGCAAAACCGGCATGGCCAAGCGTACTATTAAAACTTAAATCTAAGTGGGTGATGTTTTTATTCAGTTCAACTGCTTTAGAACACGATCTAACCATTCCAATCATAGTCAACGAGGTTAAATTACCTATTTCACCAATGGAACGAATACCTGCGTCAGTCACATTACGCCAGTTAGAAACGTCTAAATGCCGTAAATTTTTATTTAATGCTAATAAAGCCGCAGCATCATCCATGCCATCGCAGCCTCTTAGATTAAGATTAATTAAGTTCTTATTCTTACAAACAACTAAACAG
>SCSO01000138.1 GCA_004297865.1 Legionella sp. | reverse complement strand
CTCCAAACTGGTAAAGGCATTTGCATCCAATTTTTTTCCCTGAGGATCCGTCAGAGGCGGTGGCAGTTGTCCTTTTTGCACATTAACATCATTATGAAATAAAAATCCTAACACGACGGTGTGATCTGAAAGTTTTTGTGCCAGAATTTGATCGCTATCGACTAAGGGTGCGATTTGATTTAACGTTTGGATAAATTTCTTATCTGCCCCATCAGGGATGCTAGGTAATTCGTTTAATTTTTTCTGTAAGCCTTTAGCAAAATTGGGTTCTTCTTCGGACATAACGATGTCTAACCCGATAGTTACTACTCCGTCTTGCTTCAGTTTATTCAATAGTTCAGCCATGCGATCTCGACGCCAAGGCCATCTTCCTTCTTTATGAATGGATTCTTCATCGATATCAATTATGATGACTTTGGGAATGTGATTATATGGATGCCAATTTAGACGAATGATTTGATCATAGATTTGAAAATTCATTTGCTCGATGAATGAGCTTAAGAGCGGGACGCGAGTTAATAAAGTAAGAGATACAAGCAGGGTACAAAATAGGCTGAGACAGACTCCCAGCCATTGTACATGCTTTTGCATTTAATCCAGCATCCATTGCACAGTGGCTAGCGTTTGCCAGCTAGTGAAGACATTTCCAGCATTGTAGTATTTTTCTTCTAGGCGGAAATTAAGGTCATGGAAATTCACACCAACACCAGCCCCCAATCTAAAACCACTTTGGTCTACAAACAATTGTGGTAAAACGCCCACAGTTGGAGTGAACAACACTGGACGGCTATTAGAGAATTCAACCACTTGGAACAAACCGCCATTAATAAATACTCGTGTTGCTGGCCTTATATGATCACCTATTTCAAGATTTTCAGTAATCATGCTGACTTCGTTAGTTAATGGTTCCACAGGAAGAACTGTAGCGGGAGAGAGCACGGTAAAATTATAGCTTGGAGAATTTATTTGACTGTATAAATAACCAATACTAGCAGTTGCATCAAACTGGTTGTAGGTTTGTCGGTAAATTCCATTGACGCCAGCTAGCCAGTTGTCATTATGATAAATTGCAGAACCAAATTCAGGCGCAGGGGTATTGATTGTTATCACATTGGAGCTAATTCGGTTACGGCCATAGGCCCCAGCAACATCGACAAAAAAGTTGGAGTTAAATTGTTTCAGTACATGTCCAAAGATGCTGTTGTTTTGAATGTTTTGACTGTTACTGCTGTCATCACCAGGTATTACTGCCATTTGCCAATCCATAGAGGTATTGACTTGGAATAAGGAAACACCAGCGTATAAAGTAGGCATCAATTCAATATTATCAGCACCTACAGAAAAAAGATTAGAATGTCCTTGGAACTTGAGGTAATTCAGGCCTTCGGTAGAATCAAAATTAAAATCAGTATAACCATAAGAAAATATGCCTTTAGGAATAACTGAACACATTTCATGAGAGGGTTGGGTTGGTTGATTTTGGGTTACAGGGGCGGCCATCACCATCTGTCCATTCCCTATTAAACAAATACCCATCATAATGGACTGAATTTTCATAACCTGAAAGTTCCTTTTTTAGTTTATTAATGACAACAACTAGTAATCATAATCTTAAAATAA
>SCSO01000137.1 GCA_004297865.1 Legionella sp. | reverse complement strand
CCGCATCCGAACGTCCGTAAATGATTAACCCTTGATGGGCTGTAATTTCAGCAAAATCACCATGTGTCCATACCTTGGGGAAGCGTTTAAAATAAGCTTTTTTATACAAATCCCCATTGGGGTCATTCCAAAAAGCAACCGGCATGCACGGAAAGGCTTTGGTGCATACTAATTCGCCACGCTCTTGTTGCACAGCTTGTCCTTGTTCGTTAAAAACAGCAACAGCCATTCCTAAACCCAAACACTGCAATTCACCACGATAAACCGGGAGCATGGGATTGCCTAAAGCAAAACAGGAAACAATATCCGTACCGCCCGAAATCGAACTTAATTGTAGGTCGGATTTAATTTGTTCATAGACGAAATCATAATTAGGTGGCAATAGAGGTGAGCCTGTAGATAAAAGACAACGTAGATGACTTAAGTCAAACTCTTTTCCCGGTTGAACTCCCGCTTTTTCCATGGCAGAAATAAATTTAGCACTGGTACCTAAGACATCCACCTTTTCTTCACTTGCCAATCGAAACAATTGGTTGCTTTCTGGATAACTAGGAGATCCTTCATAAAGCGTCAGTGTGACTCCTAAAGCCAAGGCAGAAACCATCCAATTCCACATCATCCAACCGCAAGTAGTGTAAAACAATAGGTTCTCGTCAGCTTTTAAATCGGTATGCAAACCTAATTCTTTCACATGTTGTAACAAAGTTCCGCCTGCACCATGCACTATGCATTTGGGCTTACCCGTAGTGCCTGAAGAAAATAAAATATATAAGGGATGGGCAAAAGGTAGTGACACAAATTCACACTCAGTAGCGGGTTTAATGAAATCGTCCCAATAAATTGCTTTGTCTAGTTCGTTAAGATCTAATGATTCGTAAATATTAGGACAAATAATGACTTGTAATAAGGAAGGCATTGCCGCATGCAGTTGCGCAATTTTCTCTGCACCACTATGTTTTTTTCCTTGATATTGATGCCCATCACAAATAAATAAGACCTTAGGTTCAATTTGTCCTAAGCGATCCAGTGCAGCTTGGGCACCAAAATCTGGGGAACATGAAGACCAAATTGCTCCTAAAGAACTGGTGGCGAGCATGGCAATAATAGTTTGCGGCACATTGGGCATTACTGCTGCAACTCTATCACCAACGCTAACACCTAATGCTTTTAATCCCGCAGCACATTGGGCAACGGCTTCATAAAGTGTTTGATAACTCAACACTTGCCTTTCAGCATTTTCATTAATTGCAATAAGAGCAGGGTGTTGGTCCCGGCGACGTAAGAGTTTTTCTGCAAAATTAAATTGTGCACCGGAAAACCACTGCGCCTCTAACATCGACTCATAATGATTAATAATTTGTTCTGGTGGTGTATCAAAATCGATATCAAAAAATTCACATAAAGCAGGCCAGAATAATTCGGGATGATGGATAGACCATTGATGCAGTTCTGAGTAATTAAGTAATTGTACTTGTTGCTTTTGCGCTACTTGCGACAAGAATTGCCACATCTGGCTTCGTTCGGGATGTTGTGGAGTCCATAATAAATCGTTCATCTGCTTCTCTAAGTGATTAAGCTGGAGGATTTGCTAATAAGGCATTGGCTACTTTGGATTGATTTTTTTTACCTAAGATTTTACAGATCAGGTCCCCTACAGCGACCACTTTGAAAATATCAATACCGGTATGAATGCCTAAGCCATGCATGAGATACAGGACATCTTCGGTTGCCACATTTCCGCTAGCGCCGCGCGCGTAAGGACAGCCACCTAGACCTGCTACAGAACTATCGAAACGATGCACACCATAACTTAAGGAGGTATAAATATTCGCGATAGCTTGTCCATAAGTATCATGGAAATGCATTGCTAATTGTTCTAAGGAGAGGGTCTTAAGCACTTTGTCTAACACTTTTTTAGTTTGTTCGGGAGTACCTACACCAATGGTGTCACCCAAGGAAATTTCATCCACGCCTAAATCCAATAAACGCTGTGCAACTTCCGTTACTTTTTCTGGT
>SCSO01000136.1 GCA_004297865.1 Legionella sp. | reverse complement strand
CCAGTGATAACACCGACTAAATCATGCTCTCCTTTGAGGTAAGTATCAGGCATTTCTGCGGTTTCACCACCCACTAAGGCAATCCCATTTTCAAGACAAGCTTGCGCCATGCCTTGAACTATTTCTTCTATCTGCTGAGGTTTTAATTTATCGGTAGCAATATAATCCAATAAAGTGAGCGGTTTAGCACCCAACACGATAATGTCATTAGTCGTTGCGCTTACCAAATCTATGCCTATGGTATCGAATTTTTGCATCATGCGCGCAACGATCATTTTAGTACCCACACCATCGATACTTTGTACTAAAACTGGATGATTATAAGCATTCATTAAAGGTTTTAGATCATACATGGATCCAAAACTACCAATGCCAGTTAACACCTGTGGAGTGAATGTTTTTTCTACCGCACGTTTAATACGACGCACAGCTTCATTCCCAGCCTCTATATCTACGCCTGCACTTTTATAATCAACACTAGTCATTTATAAAGCCCTCGCTCTTAAACCCTGTTCCCAAGCTTCCTTCGCTGCAGGAATAGCCAGATCTATTACTGAATTAATGCGCATGTTAGCCATTGCAGAGGTTGTTCCAATCTGTTGGTAGTCCACTTGATACTCTTTAAATAAAGCCTGAAACGCTTTAGCATTATCTTGAGCTATTTCGAGAATAAAACCGCCACTTTCGGAAAATAATAATTTATCCGTGGACAGAGCCTGTCCTAAATCAACCACAAAACCTATAGCACGTTTAAAACTCATCTCGGCTAAAGCTACGGCTACGCCACCTTCTGAAATATCATGAGCAGAAAGAACTAAGCCTTGTTGAATGGCCGTAGCGACTGCTTGTATTTCTTGATTAATGCTTGCCAAATTAGGTTTAGGAACATGAGCACCTAAATGATTGAAAAGTTGGTAGTACACGCTTCCGCCGCATTCATCTTTACGTTCACCGATGAGATAAAGCAAACTGTCGGTGCTTTTGAAATCATAGGTGATGGTTTTTGTTATATCCGGAATACGTCCAAGGCAACTGATCATGGGACTGGGGGGAATAGATCCTCGAGCCGACTCATTATATAAAGAAACATTACCTGCAATAACGGGCAGCGTAGCTTCAGGATCCGTTTTTAAATGAATTGCAGCGCAGGCTTCAACAATGCCTCGCACTGAATCCACAAATTCACCCATTTGCTCGGGTTTTTCAGGATTACCAAAACATAGGCAGTCGGTTAAGGCCACCGGATCTGCACCTACAGCAGTCACATTGCGTACCGACTCAATCACTGCATTGACTGCGCCCCAATATGCATCAATCTGATTGTAACGCGGATTTTGATCCAGGGATAAAGCGATCCCTACCTGACGAATTTCTGCAGGATAGCGCTCTTCATTGAAAGGCTGCATTACTCCAGCGTCAGCCCATCCAGCCTCGATATGTGTACGCCCTTGAACCTGTTTATCATAGGTTTCAAAAATTGGGGCTTTAGAAGCAATGTTTTCATGCGCTAAAAGCTGCAACAAGATACTATTAAAATCTTTAGGCGTTGTGAATGCTGGTTCGACTTGTTGCGTGGTTTTACTGGTATAAGCTCGTTCGTACACTATGCCTTTGGTGACATCTTGCACTTTGGCGCGAACAATTTCTTGGCCTTTATAATTCACCACGTATAAACCATCGGTGCGAACTTTACCAATCACTGCTGCACAAGCCCCTTCAGATACCTGAGGTAGGGCAAAGGTGTGATTATAATGCTGCAAAATTAATTCCACTAAATCGGGTGGAACTACCCACATAAAACGTTCTTGAGTTTCAGAACATAAAATCACCGCGGGCATTAACTCTTTCATGCTGGTAGGTACTTTTTCCAAATCGACTTCAGCGCCATAAGTACCGCCTGCTTCAGCTAACTCAATACTTGCGCAAGCCACTCCTCCGGCACCTAGATCTTTAAAACCTACTTTGTCGATTAGATTTTTTTCTTGTAGGATTTTGAATAAGGCATAATTGGCTTTGAGTAAATGGCGTTGCAAAAAGGCATTGGGCTCTTGCACAGCACCTTTATTCGCTTCTTTGGCCTCTTCATGTAAAGTGGCTGAGGCAAAACTAGCACCGCCAAAACCACTATTATCGGTAGGTTTTCCGACTAAAATATAAACATAGTTGTCGGCATTGGCTGGGGCATAGGAGTGAATGATTTGATCTTCGCGCACGATGCCTAAAGTAACTACTGTGACTAAACAGTTATCATTGTATCCCGCATCATAATATACGTCGCCTGCTATATTGGGTATGCCTAGGGGATTGCCATAGCCTGCAATTCCAGCAACCACACCTTCTTGAATCCATTGTGTTTGCGGACGATTAATCTCGCCAAAACGCAAACTATCTGCCACAGCGATTACTTCCCCACCCATGCAACACACGTCACGCACATTTCCTCCCACACCTGTTGCAGCACCTTCGTAAGGAACAATTTGTGAAGGATGATTATGGGCTTCA
>SCSO01000489.1 GCA_004297865.1 Legionella sp. | reverse complement strand
CCAGAGACGACTCGAGCTTCGTTCCGTCAAAAGTCTCAATCGTGCCGTCTGTTTTAATAATTGTTGGTTGCATAGGTAATTACACGGCATCGCCATCAAGGGGTAGGCCATTTATGAATACTTGAATCTCTGCAGATTCATCTGCCTCTACTGATATGGAAAATGAACGTGTTTCTGGAATCTCTAAACAAATGCCCTCATCATCGTCTGAGGTAAGATCAACACGAATTATTGCGGGCGTCACGCTCTCATCAAGCATCGCGCTTGCATCAAGGCGTTGGCACCTATTCTTAAGCTCAATACTGCCGGAAATGGTATGGGTGCCATCACGATATGAAGATGTGAGCGTTACGGGTGGGAGATTGCTCTCGCCTCCCAGCTCGCCATGTGGTCTCGGATTCAGGATTGCGTAGACGGTGCCAATAAGCACAAGCAGTAGCAGTGCACCACCTCCGATGAGTACTTGTAGCCGGTATGCCACTGCGCGGTCGCGCAGTGCTGTGAAAAGCTTCCTCATATCGCTGAGGTAATACTACCACCTCCAACCACCTGATCTTCGGTGTAGATAACCAGCGACTGTCCTTCAGCGAGTGCTTCGGGAATTGGTTCGCTTGGGGTGAACGCATTTCCTCGCAGAGTTCCCCGCACTCGAGGTCCGTGATAACGATACTGCGCAGTAACCTCTCCTGAAGGAAGTACCATGAACCAGTTGGTATCAGTGAGTAGAATTGCTTCTTGAGTGGTTGATTGCAATCGCTCCTTAGAGACGATGAGTTCGTTCTCGCGTATGTTTTTGCGAATAACGTACCAGGGGCCTTGAGCCGCATTTGTAAGTGCAACGCGGCTTCCAATGGTGTGCAGTAAGACGCCATCGTGTGTGCCTACCACCGCTCCTTCGGTATCGCGTGCGATGCCCTCGTTCGTACCAAACTCGTCGATCAGGAAATCATCAACTGAAACGTTCCCAAGGAAGCAAATCCCTTGGCTATCTCGCTTTTTCGCAACTGGAAGCGAGAATGATTCCGCCATGGCGCGGACATTAGGTTTTAGTAGATTACCCACCGGAAAGAGGGTGTGATGAAGCGCTTCCTTGGGTACGGCCCACAGGAAGTAGCTCTGATCTTTATCCTCGTCTGCTCCGCGAGCCAGTATTCCGTTAGCAACATTTGCATAGTGCCCCGTAGCAATGTAGTCAGCACCCTGTGCGCGCGCAAATGCATAAAATGCTCCAAACTTCACTTCCCGATTACACATAACATCAGGATTTGGTGTGCGTCCTTCGCCATACTCGCGTACCAGATAGTCGAGCACGCCTGCTTTGTATTCTTTGCTTGCATCAAGCGTAATAAACGGAATTTGTAGTCGCGCCGCTACCCGCATCGCATCCTTTCTGTCTTGTGCCCAAGTGCAGGGCATACCCGGCGGGTACCAGCCCTTAATAAATACGCCAGTTATGTCTGCACCTGCGCGTTTCAAAAGCGCAGCACTTACCGCTGAGTCAACACCTCCAGACAGGCCAACAAAAACTCGGGTGCCGTGCACGTTCATACCCGTACCTATACCACACTAGTCGAGATAGAGCTCGCGATTACGCTTGTGCTGTTCAAAGGTTTTAGCGTAGTACATGTTCCCATCTCTTCCTGTGAGGTAGTAAAGGTACGG
>SCSO01000515.1 GCA_004297865.1 Legionella sp. | reverse complement strand
GATTACTGAAAGGGAATCGCATCGTCCCACGGCGTTTCAATGAACACGGTGCTCTGGGCAAATAACATATCTGACGCAAAGCTCATTAAGCCTGGTATGGATCTCCTAATCCTTCCAGTGTCCGGTGTTCGCTACACCGTTAAGTCTGGTGACACGCTTGCCGGTATCGCTAAGAAGTTCGGTGGCGACACTGCAGATATTGCCTCATACAACGGTCTCTCAGACGACGGCCTTACCGAAGGAACCGAAATTATTATTCCAGGCGGTGAAATCAAAGCAGCAGCAAAGGCGCCCGCAAAGGCTGCAGCCAAGAAGAAGGCATCAGGTGCCGCAGCGCGCACACTCCCTGCCCTCTCTGGCTACTTCGGCAACCCCCTTCCAGGCGGCCGCCTTACCCAGGGTATCCATGGATACAACGGTGTTGATATCGGTGCACCATCAGGTACCCCAATCTATGCAGCTGCAGCAGGATCCGTAATTGTTGCGAAGTCGGGTGGATACAATGGTGGCTACGGTAGCTACGTGGTGGTCAAGCACGGAAACGGCACCCAGACCCTCTACGCGCACATGTCGAGCGTTGCCGCTTCAGCGGGTTCTGTTGAGAAGGGTGCGCTCCTCGGCTACGTGGGTAACACTGGTAAATCAACCGGTAACCACCTCCACTTCGAAGTCCGCGGCGCAACGAATCCGTTCGCACGATAAAAACCCCTCAGCGGGGTTTTTTCGTATCACCGTACGTTCACCAGTTTTTACCTACTCTATAAACGGAGCAACCCGCCACCGAATTGGTGGCGGGTTGCGTATATAGCTTTTGATATCCAGTTAGCCCATGTGCGCTTTACAGGTGCTGGCAGAAGGGTCTGCATTTAAGCGGTCTTCTTCAATTGCTTCCCCACCTTCCTCACATACACCATACGTTCCAGCGTCGATGCGCGTGAGCGCGCTGAGCACGCTGTTGTAGCGAATCTCAAGGTCCTTAAGAATTGCTGTGTTCTCCTCAAACCCTTCAATAAGATCGGCGGCATCGTTTGGATCTGATTCCTGACCGGTTTCCTGTGGAAGCGCTTCCCAATCTGCTGGATTAGAAGGATTACGTCGTCCAAGTGTTGAAAGCTCAGCCTCCAGCCGAGTCTTCTCCTCTTCGAGCCGTGCCTTGTATGGTGTTGTATCAATCATGGTGCGCACTGTAACACAAAACTAGGGTGAGACACCACTAGTTATTCGC
>SCSO01000514.1 GCA_004297865.1 Legionella sp. | reverse complement strand
ATAAAATAAAAAAAATTGTACAATGGCTCTCCATGATTGTCATGAGTCGTTTTTAATAATAAAAAGAATAGAAGGAGAGTGAGATGAAAGCCGGATTGTTAAGTAAATTTGGAATTCTGCTAGCCAGTGCAGTGTTAGTTGCTGCTTGTTCCAAATCCCCGGGTAGTGCGGATGGGGCCCCTTTGAGTGATGGCGATGCTTCTGCTCAAGGATTAGGACAAACCACCCATTTTGCGGGTCAAGAAGAGGGTGAATCTTATACAACCCAAGCACCTCATAACCAAATCTATCTGTTTTCTTATGATGACAGTAATCTTGCATCTAAATACTTGCCTTCAGTTAATGCGCAAGCTGAGTATTTAAAAACTCATGCCGGTGCACGAGTTTTACTCGCTGGACATACTGACGAGCGTGGTAGTCGTGAATATAACGTAGCTCTTGGTGAGCGTCGTGCGAATACTGTTGCCGATATTTTACGTATGGCAGGTGTGAGCAGAGAGCAAATACGTGTTGTAAGTTATGGTAAAGAGCGTCCTGCTTATTTGGGACATGATGAAGCGTCGCACGCACACAACCGTCGTGTAGAGTTTACTTATGAGGCCACAAGATGATCCAATGCAAAAAACACTTAATCGCTGCATGTTTTACCTTAATCCTACCTTTAAAAGTTTGGGCTGAAGCACCTGTAGTTGATGAAAGTGATAATTTTGCAATGGTCGAAGAGCAACAGGCGTATGAAGCGCCTGTTGCTAATCCCAAATACGATGATCCAATTATCGATAGTGCGGAAAACAATTATTCCCAAGAGCAAGACGTGGGACCAGCTTTAGCTAAAGAAGAACCAAGCTATCAGCAACCTAAAAGTCAACTCAATGACAGTGCCAGTTTGATTGATAAAATTGCTAGCCTGCAAAAAGAAGTACAAGAATTGCGTGGGCAATTAGAAATACAAACACATGATTTAAAAGTATTGCAACAACAGCAACTGACCTTTTATAAAGATTTAGATTCACGTATTAGCGGTTCTGCTGGGAAAACCGCGCAAGTTAAACCCAGTAATGATTTAAACGTGGCAGCAAAGACACCAGCACCGCAAGCAGTGGTGCCAACGCCCCAACCTAAACCCCTAGCTGCAAATCCTAAGCCTGTAGTGGTAAACCCTAAGCCGGTCGCGATAAATCCTGCGGTTACTACCACACCAAATG
>SCSO01000011.1 GCA_004297865.1 Legionella sp. | reverse complement strand
CGATGAAACCTGCATGTTAAGCTTCGCAGTAGAACCACTACAATGGATCACCAAAAATCTACAAAAAAAAGTAATCTGGAAAAAAGCTACCGTACAATCGCTTTTTTTAAAAGATCGCCTATGGCATTTGCAAACAACTACTGAAACACTACAAGCGCAAAATGTAATCCTCGCCACCGGAGCTACCCCATCAACGCTCGCTTACCCCAACGTTAACCTTATTCCTTTTGAAACAGCTATCGATCAGGCAAAATTAGCGGATGTCGTAGATAAAAACCATACCTATGCCGTATTTGGCTCCTCACACTCTGCCGTCATTATTCTACGTTATTTAACCGAATTAAATGTTAAAAAAATAATCAATTTTTATCGCTCGCCCTGCCGTTACGCTGTAGACATGGGTGATTGGATTTTATTTGATAATACCGGTTTAAAGGGACAAACGGCCCTTTGGGCACGTGAGCATTTGGATGGAAAGCTTCCGGAGAATCTAATTCGCGTTAATGCCAATGAAACCAATATTGCTCAACATTTACCTGAATGCGATAAGGTGATCTATGCGGTAGGCTTTGCCAGTCGGAATTCTATTGTCATCGAAGGCTATGAAAACAGTCATTATAACCCCCATGTAGGTATCATTGGCCCTGGTTTGTTTGGCTGTGGGATTGCCTATCCTGAACTGAAAGCCGACCCTTATGGCACCGTGGAGTCACAAGTAGGCATGTGGAAGTTCATGACTTATCTCAAACGAGTTATGCCGGTTTGGTACAAGTATTCCACTTAATATGATTTTTCTCGCAAAATTAGCCAAAATCGAGTTCTGAACTATACTTTGCATATCATTAAGAAAATGAATTTCTATGATAAAACAACTGCAAAGTGCTTTAGAACAAATTCTTCTTGGAAAAGAAGAGGTCATACGCCTTGGCATAACTTGTTTATTGGCCAACGGGCATTTGCTTATGGAAGATATTCCCGGTATGGGCAAAACCACCTTTAGCCACGCCTTGGCTCAACTCACTGGCATGCAGTATAGACGCATACAATTCACTAGTGATTTACTACCCACCGATGTACTCGGTGTGTCCATTTTTGACTCACAACAGAAAACCTTTGTCTTTCATCGCGGTCCTATCTTCTCGCAACTAATCTTAGCGGATGAAATCAATAGAGCCACACCTAAAACCCAAAGTGCCTTATTAGAAGCGATGGAAGAACGGCAAGTCACCACCGATGAAGGGACCGAAGCATTACCTAGCCCCTTTTTTGTGATTGCCACACAAAATCCATCGCATCACACGGGTACTTACTCTTTACCCGAATCACAACTAGATCGTTTTCTTATGCGGCTGTCCATAGGCTATCCCCCTGCCCAAGCGGAACGCCTATTATTGAAATACCCTAACCATAAAGCCAAACTTGCCGAATTAAAGCCAATAATCACCACCGCCCAATTAATGGAATTACAACAGCAGACACAAAAAGTACAAGTGTCTGATCTGGCCTTAGATTATGTGCAATTACTTTTAAATGCCAGTCGGGATCAGGGTTGGTTTAATCACGGCCTAAGCCCTAGAGCCGGGATGGGCTTAGTACAAGCGGCCCAAGCTTATGCCTTTATTGACGGTAGAGATTTCATTAGACCCGATGATCTGCAAGCCATCTTACCCTCAGTAGTCAATCATCGTTTAATTATTAAACAATCAAAAACTCAACTGAGTCCCGCCCAATTACTCATGAATGAGATTGAGGTTCCAGTGTGAACACCTCGCTCAAACAAAAACTTCAGCAATATGGGTTACAATGGTTCAAAAATCGCAACCCCAAAGGCAACCCCCAACGCTTGGGAGAAAGTAATATTTACATATTACCTACCGGTTTTGGTTTAGCTTTTGGAGTGCTCTTATTAAGCCTACTGATTGGTGCCGTTAATTATCAAATCAGTATTGTATTTCTCATGACTTTTCTCTTAGCGGTTATCGGCCTCGTCAGCGCTTGGGAAGCTCATGCCAATCTTAAAGAATTATCCATCAAACTGATTAGTATAGAAGATGCTGAACAAGGGAAAGCTGTTCAAGTTCGATTATTAATCGAACCTAATAGAAAAGTGCGTTTTGGCTTGGAATTTCAATTTGTGCAAGAAGGCAACACTCGCTTGGAAAAAATAGCACATGAAGGAATGCAATTTATCGTTCCTATAGATACTATTGAGCGCGGTTATTTTGCACTGCCTAGATTAACCATTTCTAGTATTTTTCCCTTTGGCTTATTTCGCGTCTGGGCCTATGCCTATTTTGAAGAGCATTATTACGTTTATCCTGCCGCTTTGTCTCCTGGATTTTGGCCCGTACCCACCGCTAACTCTCAATTTAATAAAAATGATTTAGCTGGAGATGAAGAATTTTATGACTTAAAACAAGTTGATAATCCTTGGGCACAGCCCAATTTGATTGCCTGGAAGATCGCCGCTAAAGATCAAGGTTGGTATCTTAAAACTCGAGAAAATGAACAAGGCGATTATTGGCTTTTTAAATTAGAAGATTCACCGGAAATGAAAGTGGATAATCAATTACAAAATTTAAGTTTTTGGTTACAAGGCGCCGAAGAAAATCATGCGATCTATGGTTTGAAATTACCCAATATTTTAACACCACTTACTCAGGGTGAAGACCATTTAAAACATTGTTTACGTCAATTGGCGCTCTATAATGAATAACCCCATGACGCAATCCATGCTGATTGCCACCACTCGTTACACATTGGCAGTCATGCTGATATGTTACCTCCCGCACTTTTTTTTAGGTCCATGGTGGTTATTTATATTGATTATCGCAACGGTCACTTACAAAGTAGTGGCTGATTATTTTGGCTATCCATTAGTAAGTCGCTGGCTTCGTTTAGCCTTAATTGTCTTTTGCTTATACTTACTTAGAATGCATTATGGAACCATTTTTTCTGGAGGTTTTTTTATTGGCTTTCTCCTGGTTTTCGTTGGCTTAAAAAGTATAGAAATT
>SCSO01000135.1 GCA_004297865.1 Legionella sp. | reverse complement strand
ATCTAATAATTCTTGGGCGTGTTTTTGAATATAAGAATCTTGAGATCCTACAATTTTCACAATAAATTGCCCTGCCTTGTGTAAATCTAAAGGGTTTTTGCTTTTCGCTAGCACCTGCGCCAAAGCAAGCATGGCATTAGTACAGCCTAATTCTGCAGATTGACGCATCATTTGTTGATATTGCTTAGAGTTTTGTGGGTGAATTTGCGCTAGATGGAATAAAGCCAAAGGATTGACCTTCGCCAAAGCCTTCATTTCTGGCAAATGCTTGACTACAGCTTGCTTTAAAGCACTATCATGGGGCGAACGTTGTAACTGACTGAGTAAGTTAGCAAATTCACCGCTAGAATTTAATTTCGTATTCATCACTTAACCTTTCACAGTACTACTTGTTAATCTCAGGCCCAATGCACTGAAAACTACAGAATAAATACCAAAAATTAAGAAATTCTTAAATCGAAACTAATTTACACTTTTTTTGCAATTTCAGACCAAAAAAACTAGGCCTTATCGTAACGTGCCCAGCCTAGGTGAAATAACATATGCGCCAAAATTGCTGAAATCAATCCATATTGCCAAAATAAAAACCCAAATACAATGGCCTGCCAGACATAAAGCAACAAGATAGAATAAACAAATCGTCTACTCGCTACAGCACCAGCCGCAATATAAGCTGGCATTTGCCCTACCGCCCAGATTAAACCGCTCAACAGAATCACAGTCCAGATGATCCCGGCGTTATGTTGGCGAGTAAAAAAGATAAGAAAGAAAGCCAGTAGATTCATTAAGCCATAACGAGCAATGACCTCCTCAACCACTCCCCCGTATAAAACACAGCCATCTTCACCGATAGCAGCGCGTAATTTGCGCATGACTTCGAGGTTATGTTCATCCAAAAGGCTACCTACGAGACCATAATATAGACCACAAAAAACAATTAAACCAATTAACGCATATAAAAAAGTAGGAAGGAGGATAGCTTGTAAACCGCTTAGTCCTACTTTGCCTTGTAAAAGTCCGTCTAACACTGGATCACTTAAGCCAGTAGTTTGCGATAAAATGCTGCCGGCAAAACTAAGAACTAGTACCATAAATAAAGTTTGCGTGACGGCAAAACGACTAAATCGTCTTTTAATTTCGATGGAATTATTGGGTAAGAGTAAAGCAATCAAGCGTGGCATGGCGATAAGTACGCCGGGTATTGATAAGCAAAATAACACACAAATTAATGGCCAATTAATAGTCATGTTTCATCCCTAAAGCAATTATCACAACAACATAAAATCATACCGAGATGGAAGGTGGTCGTAAAGCTTGTTGTTTATCGTAGGTTGGGTCGAGACCCAACATAAAATTTTGATGAGTGTTGTGATTTTGTTGTTGGGTCTCGACCCAACCTACAATAAGATTTAATTGGCTTTACGCAAAAGCGCATAAAAAAATCCGTCCATTTGCTCTTCACCCGGTAAAATTTGTCGCCCATGCCCTGTCGCACGACCCCATTCTTGTTGAATGTCTATCACTGCACAATCCGCTTGCTCTTGTTTAAATGTTGCAATCTGCTGTTCATTTTCTGCAGCAATTACTGAGCAAGTCGCGTAGAGCAATAACCCTCCGGGAGCGAGCAACGGCCAAAGGGCTTTCAGCATTGCTTTTTGCGTCACACATACCGTTTTAATGTCTTCGGCTGTGCGCAGCAATTTAATATCTGCATGCCGACGAATAACTCCTGTAGCAGAACACGGTGCATCTAATAAGATGCGCTCAAAAAGCTGTCCATCCCACCAAGAAGATGGATTCATCGCATCGCCCATCAGCAAATGCGCCTTTAATTGCAGGCGATTTAAATTGTCCTGTACACGCTCTAAACGTTTGGCATCCACATCTAAGGCAACACATTCTTTTAAATTTGGCTGTGTTTCCAGAATGTGACAGGTTTTGCCTCCAGGAGCACAACAAGCATCTAATACTCGTTGACCTGCTTGCACATCCAGTAAATCTGCCGCCAATTGTGCTGCAGCATCTTGTACAGCAACAAGTCCTTCGGCAAATCCTGGTAAATCTTGTACATTGCAAGGTTGTTTAAGAATAATTCCTTGCAAGGCTACCGCATGAGCTTGAGCTGTAATGCCTGCCTGCGTCAATTGTTGCAAGTACGCATCCCTATTTGTTTTTTTCACATTAATCCGCAAAGTCATAGGAGGATGTGCGTCATTCGCAACCGCGATGTCTTGCCAATTCTCCGGCCAATCGGTTTGTAAACGTTGTAGTAACCATTGCGGTTGCCCATGAATAAATTCCGGCTTGCTGCTTAATTGGTTTAAAAGCTCGGTTTGCTTGCGACAAAAATTTCGCAATACGGCATTCACTAAACCTTTAGCCCAAACAGTTTTAGTTTTTTCCAATAAAGCGACCGTTTCTTTTACAACTGCATAATCCGGTTGTTGTAAATAATGCAATTGATACAATCCCAATAAAATAGCAACCCAAACTTCCGTAGACTTAGGGCGTTTATCCAGCAATGCATCAGCCATCGCCTCTAAGCGAAAATAATGCCTACACACACCAAAACATAATTCTTTGGTCATAGGAGAAACAACCGCAGCATTTGGCATTAATTGAGCTAAGGAAGATTTGTCTTGTAGCAAAGGAGTTAGAATTTTTAAAGCATGCAATCGTTCATTCATTAAAGACAAAGACCTACTTGTAATTGTGATTTACCTGCATTTAACCAATCAGCGACAGTAATAGATTTGCCGCCAGGAAATTGAATTTTTTCTACTAATAAAGCTTTATTTCCAGTCGCAATTAACATTCCTTGTTTATCTAAACGTAGAATAGTCCCTGGCGCTTGAGTAAAGGTTGTATCAATGACTTGAGCTTGATAGATACGTAATACTTCATCGTCTACTTGAGTAAAGGCAATAGGCCAAGGATTATAAGCACGAATTTGTCTATCAATTTTTTCCGCGTCCTCATGCCAAGAAATACGCGCGTCCTCTTTATTAATTTTTTTTGCATAAGTTGCTAACTCTGAATTTTGCACCTCAGGCGTTGCGCGATTTCCTGCTAAAGCATTTAAAGCAACGAGAAGTGGTGCAGCCGACATCGCGGCTAAACGATCATGCAAACTGCCTGCCGTGTCTTGGATACTAATTGGCGTGCTCACTTTGACTAACATATCACCGGTATCCATTCCCACGTCCATTTGCATAATTGTTACTCCAGATTCAGAGTCTCCATGCAAAATCGCTTGTTGAATGGGCGAAGCACCCCGCCATCGCGGTAAAAGAGAAGCATGCACATTGACGCAACCTAAACGAGGAATTTCTAAAACCGAACGTGGCAAAATCAAGCCATAAGCAATGACCACTAACACGTCAGGCTTTAACGCAGCTAGTTCTGCAATAGCTTCTGGATTTTTGAAATTGCTAGGCTGATAAATGGGAAGTTGTTGTTGCAAAGCCCATTCCTTGACTGCAGACAATTGTAATTTTTGTCCACGGCCAGCAGGACGATCTGGTTGAGTATATACTGCTATAAGTTGATGCGCTGATTGCGCTAGACCATCAAGACTAGGCAAACCAAATTCTGGTGTGCCAGCGAAAACAATCTTTAATCCACTCATGATTTACGAGCTTGATTACGCTTGAACTTGTCTAATTTCCGGCGAGCCATCGTGCGTTTTAAAGGGGAGAGTAAATCGACAAATAATTTGCCATTCAAATGATCGATCTCATGCTGCAAACATTCACCTAAAAGACCCTCAGCTTCAATTTCAAAAGGTTTACCTGTTCTATCTAAAGCTTGCACTTTTACTTTGTCTGCACGAATGACTGTATCATAGGCCCCAGGCACAGATAAACAGCCTTCTTCGTATTCTCGAGTGCCTTCAGAAGAAACAATTTGTGGATTGACTATAACCAATTGCTGAGATTTATCACCAATCACATCAATGACAGACAAGCGTAAACTTACCCCAATTTGCGGAGCAGCAAGCCCCACTCCCCGAGCGTTGTACATTGTCTCAAACATATCTTCAATTAAAATTTGCAGCTTATCATCGAAGGTTTCAACTGGCTTGGCTACTAATCTTAAAACCGGATCAGGAAGGTAAATAATCTTACGAATGGCCATTGTTTATCTGGTTCTCAACATAAATAATATGATATTATCGCTGATATAATCTGAGGCTGCAAGATGTCATACCCGCTACCAGAATAACGGAATTTTGAATGGATTGTTCAATAAAGGATTAATAAATGAGATATTTCATCTTATTGTTTTGTTTTCTCTTTAACACCCTAACCTTTGCAATGGATTTAAAACCTAATGCGCCAGCACGATATGTGGTTCAACCTGGTGACAGTCTCTGGTCTATTGCATGCCGTTATCTAGTACACCCGTGGGAGTGGCGAGAACTTTGGCGTGCTAATCCTAAAATTAAGAATCCTAACCACATTTATGCTGGTGCGGTTTTAGTTCTAGATTATTACAAAAGTAATCCTTATATCCGCGTATTGTCTAATGGCACAGTTAAATTATCCCCTAGCACGCGTTTGGAACCTTTAGACGACGTTATTCCCCCCATTCCCTTAGGTCATATTAAACCTTTCTTAAATGAATCTTTGGTATTAGATGAAGACATATTAACACGAGGCCCTTATGTGATCGCTTTAATGGGAGAACGTTTACGAGGTGGTCAAGGGGATGAAGTCTATGTGAAAGGTTTACACCCTTCTAAAGAAATGCCTCAAGGGGGCACTATAGCCTATTCTTTATTTCGTAAAGGAAAGATTTTGATCGATCCTGCGACCAAAGCAATCTTAGGTTACTACGCCACTTTAGTAGGTTTTGGTGAATTAGTTGCCGGCGGTGAACCTGCTGTCATTATGTTAACTAGTATTAACGAAGGCATTAGAAAGGATGACAAAGTCCTAATTAATAACAGCCCAGAATTTAATCTAGAGTTCGAACCCCAGACTCCAACGGTGAAAATCTCCGGCTTAATCCTTGATATGCCTAGCGGCATGCACATGGGACACAGTCAAGCTGCTGTAGGCCAAGTGATCGTCATTAGTAAAGGCGCAGCCGATGGTCTTAATCCTGGAGATGTTTTAGGATTGTATGGAAAAGTACGTGTCGTTAAAGATCCGCATAATAGCTTTAGAGCCATTGCCTTACCCCCTGAACGTCTAGGCGAAGCCATGGTGTTCAGAACCTTCACTAAAACCAGTTTCGCATTAATTGTACGTTCAATCCGTGCTGTTTATTTAGGAGATACAGTTACCAACCCATGAAGAATTTAAAATACCACCTCGCACTGAATAGGATGAACTCAGTCGGTAGCAAGACCATTAGCAAACTCCAACAACGCTGGCCCGATTTAGAAAAAATGTTCCAGTTGTCGACCAAACAACTCGAATCCGAAGGAATACCTAGCCCTTTAGCGCAAATCATCACGAGTTTCGATCTGAATTTAATCGAAGAAGATTTCCTTTGGCTAAAACAAGCCTCGGATCATCATTTGCTAACTTGGGAATCACCAGAATACCCTGCTTTGTTAAAAGAAATCGCTGATCCTCCAGTAGTACTCTATGCAAAAGGGCAATTATCTGCCTTTAATAAACCGCTACTAGCTGTAGTCGGAAGTCGTAATCCATCCGTTACCGGAAGTGAAAATGCCCTATATTTTGCTAAGGAAATAGCCGCACATGAGATCAATATTGTTAGCGGTTTAGCATTAGGTATAGATACCCAAGCTCATAAGGGTTGTTTGGCCGGTGGGGGCCAAACCATAGCCGTTTTAGGTACTGGCGTTGATTGTATCTACCCACGACGAAATATGTCTTTAGCGACACAAATAAGCAAAAATGGCTTACTTTTAAGCGAATTTCCCCTAAAAAGCCCGCCAATCGCTAGACATTTCCCTCTTAGAAATCGTATAATAAGCGGTTTATCATTATGCACTTTGGTTATTGAGGCAGCAATTAAAAGTGGCTCATTAATCACTGCAAGTATGGCTTTAGAACAAAATCGTGATGTTTTGGCTATACCCGGCTCCATACATAACCCGTTAGCTCGGGGTTGTCACTATCTATTACAGCAAGGAGCGAAGTTAGTGACTTCTGTTCAAGACGTCTTAGACGAATTACAAGTGGAACCGCTGCACTCAAGGACAGCAAAACCACGTTTTTCTCTTGCCAGCGAGAATAAAAACCTAGTAAAGTTCATTGGTTTTGAAACGACGAGTGTAGATCAGATCATTTCCCGGAGTGGATTTACTGTTGAACAAGTCACTTGTGGGCTTGCAGAATTAGAATTAAGAGGGGCTATTAGTGCGGTTCCCGGTGGCTTTATAAGGTGTGAGTATGAAAGATAATTTATTTGAAATGCTATTAGATTTATTTGAACAAAGTCTTTCGCAACTGCAAAAAGGCCAGAATACTGCTGAAAAAGATGACCAAATCGATGCGGACCAGATACCAACTGATGAGCCATCCTTATATCTTAGACCTGCAGCATTTACCTCTATGCGCGTCTTAACCTATGATGAACAGATGAAGTTGACTAAAGCCAGCTATCAATTTCTCATGCGTATGAAACAATGGTGTATATTAGATACCGAGGTATTTGAATTGATTATGAATCAATTGCAACAATCTGACTCTAGGATTGTGACTTTAGAAGAGACCAAATGGACAATTAGGAACATTTTGGCTCCAAATTTGACTGAAGAACAATTGTCTTTTCTCGATCTTGTGCTATACCAAACAGAAGACGCTTATACAATTCACTGATTTTCTTACATTCTAGTGATTCAGTCATCCGAGTTAAAACGTTTAAAGGAAAAGGTTAAGTTTATATGAATAAACATTTGGTGATCGTTGAATCACCCGCGAAAGCAAAAACAATTCAAAAGTATTTAGGCAAAGATTATGAAGTCTTAGCCTCTTATGGACATGTTCGCGATTTACCTCCACGTAAAGGCTCTGTTAATCCAGACCAAGATTTCCATATGACCTATGCGCCTATAGAAAAAAATGCGCGTCACATCGATATCATTGCTAAAAGCCTGAAACAAGCCGACTCGCTACTACTTGCAACCGACCCTGATAGAGAGGGTGAAGCCATTTCTTGGCATATTCTTGAGCTCATGAAAGAGCGAAATTTGATCAAAGATAAGCAAGTGCATCGTATTTTTTTCAACGAAATCACTAAATCAGCGATCCAAGACGCTGTGGATAATCCACGTACTATATCCATGGATTTAGTCAATGCGCAGCAGGCCCGTCGTGCTTTAGATTATTTAGTAGGTTTTAATCTTTCTCCCTTGCTCTGGAAAAAAATTCGCCGCGGCCTCTCTGCAGGTCGAGTACAAAGCCCTGCTTTGCGTTTGATAGTGGAGAGAGAGGAAGAGATCGAACGTTTTGTCACCCAGGAATATTGGAAAATTTTAGCCCAATGTCAGCATGCCAAAACCCCTTTTGAAGCACGATTAACTCATTATCAAAATGAAAAGCTACAACAATTTACCGTCAATCAACAGGATCAAGCGCATAGTATTCGTGATCGTTTACTTGCCGAGGCAAAAGGTCAACTCTTAGTTTCGCAAATTGAAAAGAAACAACGCAAACGTAAACCTTCACCTCCGTTTATTACTTCTACGCTGCAACAAGAAGCAGCAAGAAAATTAGGCTTTACTGCCCGTAAAACCATGATGGTGGCGCAACAACTCTATGAAGGGATCGATATTGGTACAGGTACCGTGGGTCTTATCAGTTATATGCGTACGGATTCTGTCAATTTAGCAGCTGAGGCTGTGGAAGAAATCCGTGAGTTCATTAATGAACGATATGGCAAAGAGAATTGCCCCGCTGATCCGCGAGTTTATAAGACTAAATCTAAAAATGCTCAGGAAGCGCATGAGGCAATTCGCCCAACGTCCGTTAAACGTACACCAGAACTAGTACATGACGCGCTCACTTCCGATCAACAAAAACTTTATAGTTTGATTTGGAAACGTACTGTAGCGTCACAAATGGCCGATGCCGTCATGGATACAGTCGCTGTGGATTTCACTTGTGGCGAAAAGGGCAATGTGTTTCGCGCCAATGGATCGACGATTACTTTCCCAGGTTTCTTGAACGTCTATGAAGAAGGTCGTGACGATTCCAAAGACGACGACAGTGAAGAAGGTATTTTACCTGCCTTTACTGTAGGCGATAAAGTAAAATTAATGGACATTTTGGCGAATCAACATTTTACTGAACCACCACCTCGTTATTCTGAAGCCACTTTAGTTAAAGCTTTAGAAGAATACGATATTGGTCGTCCTTCTACCTATGCTTCGATTATTCACACTTTACAGCAACGTGAATACGTCATCGTGGACAAAAAACGCTTTTTCCCAACCGACGTAGGTCGCATCGTAAATCGCTTTTTAACTAGCTATTTTACCCGTTATGTAGATTATAAATTCACCGCCTTACTTGAAGATACTTTAGATGCTATTGCTCGCGGTGAAAAAGAATGGGTTCCGGTATTAGAAGAATTTTGGAAACCCTTTATCCAACAAATCCAAGAAACCGATGAGCAGGTACAACGCAAAGACGTGACCACTGAAGAGTTAGATACTAAATGCCCTAAATGTGAAAAACCTTTATCCATTCGTTTGGGTAAACGCGGTCGATTCATTGGCTGTACCGGTTATCCTGAATGTGATTACACTCAAGATTTGAGTAATCCAGATGGCGAGAAAACCGAACCAGAAGTAGTTGAAGGACGCCCTTGTCCTTTATGTTCCAGTGATCTACATATTAAAACAGGTCGTTATGGACGTTTTATTGGTTGCAGTAGTTATCCGCAATGCAAACACATGGAACCGCTGGAGAAACCGGCTGATACGGGTGTTACCTGTCCTAAATGTAATAATGCAAAAATTTTGCAGCGTAAGTCTCGTAAGGGCAAAATCTTTTATTCTTGCGGTGATTATCCAAAATGCGACTACGCGTTATGGAATGAACCCATTAATCAACCTTGCCCTCAATGCTCATGGCCTATATTAACGGTCAAAGAAAGCAAAAAGTCAGGCCGACAAATTCTCTGCCCACAGGAAGGTTGTGGTTATTATGCTAAAGATGAATAAGCAGCTTATTGCTGCTCATTCATCAATTGTTCAATATAACGTCGGCAAGTGAGTGGTCTTTGCAAAAAGTTAATCAATTGGCGTGAGCCCCCAGTACCAATAATGATCAAAGTACCGTATTGAAAAATACTCCCGAGTATTGATTGACGAATATCCATGGTTTCAATTTTATTCAAAGCCACATCCACTGTTTGCCGCACGATCACCCCAGTACGAATAATGACGCGTTTTCTCTGAATAGTCAGTGAAGAAAAATGATAGATGACCCAAGTCATGAAAACCCACAGCAAAGAAAAACCACTGAAGATGAGAAATATAGGATGTTGCAGTTGATTAAAATAAATACCCAATGTAAGACAGGCACCTAGGGCAAGAACTGGCCAAAAAAAGATGATCCAATGCAATTTAGCAAAATAAACTATATTAGAATCCTGTGCACTCTCAGTCATATCTCACCTTCCGATTTATTATACCCGCATATCCTGTCATAACCGCCTTCGGGGGAATGACATTGTTCACGGAATGATATTTATAGTCATATTATTGCATTTTACTTACTTTGGCTATGATCTAAAACTGTCCTTCCGAGAATTGCCCCTGCATTAATGCTATAATCAGTCTTATGCCAGCAACCGGTAAAAATCATGCGTTCCATCAGTCGATGTTTAAATAAACAACTTGCAGAAATTTGCGAGCGCTCCGTGCAATTAGAAGAATTATCCGACAAAATCACCCATTTACTGCCACCGAATTTAGCTGCAATGTGTAAGGTAGGAAGTTTTGCTAAAGGTTGTCTGGTGTTGACCACTACCGATGCTGTTTGGGCTTCGCAATTACGTTATGCCATTCCCGAGTTAAGAGATAAATTACGCAGTGAAGCGGGAATGTATCAATTAAGCTCTATCAAAATTAATGTGATAGAACCCACTATTGATTACAATAAAACCAAAACGACTTCAGGACCCAGTCTGACGACCAAAGCCAAAGAGACGATTATCCGGGAAAGCCAACAATGTAGCTATGAGCCACTTAAAGAGGCGTTGTTGCATTTGGCAGATAGCGATGATGCGCTCAATCAACCAAAGCGCCTGCAAAGCGACGATTAACCCAAGCTTCGTCTAAATAGAGGAAACAATCTTCAAGAAAATCACTTAATTCATCTTCTTGTAAATGGTGTTCAAAACCTATGGGCTCAATATCATGATGAAAATAAGCACCCAAATAATCTAGACAAAAATCATGATAATCGCGAGTGTGCAAAATAAATGCGTGCCATAATTCATCAAGAACCAGCAAAGGGCCAAATAGCAAGGTCTTTTTACCCTGTTGTGAACGTTGCAGATTCAACCAAATCCAAGCTAAAAAATCCTCAAAAAGCTGCTGCCCTTCTTCTAAAGAATAGTCAGGATGATGATGACAAAAATAGGCCAAGACCTGATAGTTTTTATAAGATAGCAGCTGTTTTAAATCGGTTTTCATTAATGCCCACAACAGGATTTATTGGCACTAGGTTTTTGGGTAATGTAACGAACGATGCGACAAATCATTTCTTTTTGAGTCATAAGCTTCTCCTTTGTTTATATTTTGCGTAGTCTAGCGCAATCAAAGCAAAGCAGCAATGACAATATCCCCTCATAAAGGACGGAATTTTATAGTTTTATTCGCATCAATTAAAATCATATTTTGCACTGGAACCTCTTCCCAACCGCTGGATAAATCATTTAATTTTTCTGAGGAAACGACCACATAAGGAGGAATGCCTCTTTTTTTCTCCCAAGTTCCATCTTTTGCGGGCACATAGCCTGCGAGGTAATGGAGAGTCAAAGGCTTATGTTTTAAACTAGTACAATAACGAGTGGCAACTATACGATCACCGTCGGTTAAACAGATGTTATAATAAGAAGCTCCCTTTTTACCAAATTCGAGAATTAAGGCTTCAATTTTTTGTAAAGTCTCGTGTAAAACATCTGCTACAACACTTAACTTCGATAAATCACGATCTTTTCCCAATTGCAGAAATAGAGCGAAGAGATGCTCAGAGTCGGTATCGCCTTTAATCCAATTGTAGATATCATCATCTAATAAACGGCGTAAATGACGTTTTATCTTGATGAAATCATGAATTTCGCCATTATGCATTAACATCCAATCGCCAAACTTAAAAGGGTGACAGTTGAAATTCGTTACTCCACCTGCACTTGCTGAGCGGACGTGGGCAAAGAAACAAGGGGATTGAATCTTGGCTGTTAAATTTAGTAAGTTGCGATCATTCCAGGCTGGAGAAATAGAAGTAAATAAGGCCGGATCGGTGCTAATTTGTGGAGCATACCAACCTACCCCAAAGCCATCTCCATTAGTGCGCAAATTTGTTTCCCGAGCTCTTAGACTTTGCATGACGATGGAGTTTTTAGGTTCAACTAGAACTTTTTCTAGAAGTACGGGAACACCCATGTAGGCTACTAAGCGGCACATATTAGCTCCTTGCTATGTCATACCCGCACAGGCGAGGATGACAAACTTTCGAAGTTTACCAAATAATACAACGATTCTTATTCACCATTGGACTATTTTCCGGAATTGCAAAAGCTTCTTTAAATTGCGAAATATTAGCCAAACTCCCATTCACTCGAAATTGTGCCGGTGGATGTGGATCTGTGGTCACTTGATTACGTATTTGCTGCGGACGAATATTCGTCGCCCAAACATGGGCTGTGCCCAAAAAGAATTGTTGATCAGGTGTCATGCCATTAATCGTTTTTGCGTCTTTATACTCTTTAGATAAATGAAAAGCGCGATAAGCAATAGTAATCCCACCCAAATCCGCAGTGGCTTCTCCCACCACTAATTTACCTTGTACGTGCAAATCACCATCCACCACATATTGTGAAAACTGATTCACGATACATTCAGTCGCTTGCTTAAATTTAGTCAGATCCGTATCTGTCCACCAATTTTTTAGATTCCCACTACCATCAAATTGCGCCCCTTGATCATCAAAGCCGTGAGTCATTTCATGACCAATCACAAAACCAATAGAA
>SCSO01000492.1 GCA_004297865.1 Legionella sp. | reverse complement strand
CTAAACGATATTGCAACCGACGTTTTACTGTAGCCAAACGATAAACCAACCATTCTTTAAGAATAGTTAGCAATCCTTTGACACGTGGTTTTCCATCGAGACCGATCATATTGAAATTGACGCGATAACTGCGTTCCAAATCGGTAGTAGCAAATAAATGCGACATGAGGCCTTCCACATCCACACGATTCGAACGTGGAATTATAACCAAGCGAGTAGGGTGCTCATGATCTGATTCATCACGTAGGTCCTCTACCATGGGAAGCTTTTTCTGCTGCATTTGCGCTGCAATTTGCTCTATTATTTTAGCGCCCGACACTTGGTAAGGGAGTGCCGTTATCACAATTTGTTGCTCTTCCTGCACGAAAATAGCGCGCATCTTAATGGAGCCGTTGCCAGTTTCATACATAGAACGAATAGCTTCAGGTGCAGTAATTATTTCTGCCTCTGTAGGAAAATCGGGACCTTGAATAAATTGGGTTATCTCTGCAAGTTCTGCTTTAGGGTTTTCTAGTAAATGCACGCAGGCATTCGCTACTTCCGTTAAATTATGCGGAAGAATATCCGAGGCCATACCTACTGCAATTCCAGTGGCGCCGTTTAATAAAATATTAGGTAGGCGGGCTGGTAACAACGCCGGCTCTTGTAGAGTACCATCAAAGTTATCTACCCAATCGACTGTCCCTAGCTGTAATTCCCCGAGTAGCACTTCTGCATAAGCAGATAAACGAGCTTCGGTATAACGCATAGCAGCGAAGGATTTGGGATCATCCGGTGAACCCCAGTTCCCTTGTCCATCAACAAATGGATAGCGGTACGAAAAAGGTTGTGCCATTAAGACCATGGCTTCATAACAAGCGCTGTCGCCATGCGGGTGGAATTTACCTAAAACATCCCCCACGGTACGTGCAGATTTTTTATGTTTGGCTGTGGCTTTTAAACCTAATTCTGACATGGCATAGACAATTCGTCGTTGCACTGGTTTCAAACCGTCAGCAATATTAGGCAGGGCGCGATCTAAAATCACGTACATTGAATAATCAAGATAAGCCTTTTCTGTAAATTCAGTTAAGGGTTTTCTTTCGGTTACTTGGTTCATAGTTTTTTTAGGCATGTTGGAATAATCTTTTATTTCCCATCGTAGTGCAATTAGGGTTGCTATTGCAAAGTTATTTTATCAAATTATTCATGATGTTAGAATTGTAAACAACGTGCGAATTGTGAATAACTTTATCTTCTTTTTCGGACACGGTGATGTGTCGAGCGTAACTTATTGATTTTACAGGTTTTTTAATTTTTAATAACAAATTACCGTGGATCAACCTGTGGATAACCTTGTGTATGAATATGGAATAACTTTCTAACTCATTGTTATTTTTCGAAAAGAAAAAAAAAAGCCAAAGAGTAAGTTGTCTTGCTCTTTGGCTTTAAGGAATTACTTGATTGATTTTCTAACCTTTTGAATGGCACGAATTTGTGCTACTGCACGAGCTAATTCAACAGCGGCAACGGAGTAATCAATATCTCCACCTTTGTTCGCCATCGCAGCTTCTGCATGTGCTTTAGCTGCAAGTGCTGCAGCTTCATCAAGATGATCAGCTCGCTCTACCGCATCAGCAAGAATGGTCACGCAGTGAGGTTGCACTTCTAACAAGCCACCTTGCACGTAGTAAATCTCTTGAGTTCCACCAGGTAAAGATAATCTGATTTCCCCAGGTTTTAAAACGGTAAGTAAAGGGGCGTGTCCAGGAGTGACTCCTATCTCGCCCAGCTCACCAGTAGCCACTACCATTTCTACAAGTCCAGAAAATATTTCACGTTCTGCACTGACAATGTTGAGATGTGTTGTAATTGGCATATTATCTACTTGTCTCATAGAGTTTTCGCTTTCGCAATGGCTTCCTCAATGCTACCGACCATATAGAATGCTTGTTCAGGTAGATCATCGTATTCACCAGCAAGAATACCTTGGAAACCTTTAATCGTATCTTTTAAAGAGACGTATTTACCAGGTGAACCAGTAAAGACCTCTGCTACGAAGAAAGGTTGTGACAAGAAGCGTTGAATTTTACGTGCTCTAGTGACCACGCGCTTATCTTCTTCAGATAATTCGTCCATACCTAAAATTGCAATGATATCTTTCAATTCTTTATAACGTTGCAATGTTTGTTGTACACGACGCGCTGTATCGTAATGCTCTTGACCTACTACTAAAGGATCTAATTGTCGTGAAGTAGAGTCTAGAGGATCTACCGCAGGGTAAATACCTAATTCAGCGATTTGACGTGACAATACTACAGTCGCATCTAAGTGAGCAAAAGTGGTCGCTGGTGATGGGTCAGTCAAGTCGTCCGCAGGAACGTATACTGCTTGAATAGAAGTAATAGAACCTGTCTTAGTCGAAGTAATACGCTCTTGGAGCATACCCATTTCTTCCGCTAGAGTAGGCTGATAACCTACTGCAGAAGGCATACGACCTAATAACGCAGATACCTCAACCCCTGCTAGAGTATAACGGTAGATGTTATCGATGAATAATAATACGTCACGACCTTCATCACGGAATTTCTCCGCCATAGTCAAACCAGTTAATGCCACACGTAAACGGTTTCCTGGTGGCTCATTCATCTGACCGTACACTAGTGATACTTTATCTAGTACGTTAGAGTCTTTCATTTCATGATAGAAGTCGTTACCTTCACGAGTACGCT
>SCSO01000134.1 GCA_004297865.1 Legionella sp. | reverse complement strand
TTAAAAATGGTGATTTTTTTGCCTTGTTGGGAGCCAATGGCGCCGGTAAATCAACTACCATCGGACTTATTACCACTTTAGTCAATAAAACTAGCGGTAGCATTAAAATTCAGGGTTTTGATTTAGAAACTCAGACTGAACAGGCAAAATCTTGCCTCGGATTGGTCCCTCAAGAAGTTAATTTAAATATTTTTGAGACTTGTGAACAGATTTTATTGAGTCAGGCTGGTTATTATGGGATTTCTCGACGACAAGCTCTACCCAGAACAGAAGCACTGCTGGAACAATTAGGTTTATGGGATAAACGACATTCTATTGTGCGTCATTTATCTGGTGGCATGAAGCGCCGCTTAATGATTGCCCGAGCATTAGTGCACCAACCTCGGGTATTGATCCTCGATGAGCCTACCGCTGGTGTAGATATCGAAATTCGTCGCAGCATGTGGGATTTCCTAACACGCACCAACGAAGAAGGAACCACCATCATTTTGACCACCCATTATTTGGAAGAAGCAGAACAGCTTTGTAAGAATATTGCCATTATTGATAAAGGACAAATCGTGGAAAATACCTCCATGAAAGCCCTATTACAAACCTTGCACCATCAAACCTTTATCTTTAATACCAAGGCACCCATTAACGTACTACCCGATCTGCAACCCTTTGTGGCAACCTTGATTGATTCCACTACCTTTGAATTACGCGTAGAAAATAATTTTTCTTTAAATGACGTTTTTGCTCTGTTAGAAAAACAAGGATTGAACATTCATAGTATGCGGAATAAAACTAACCGCTTGGAAGAACTCTTTTTGGATCTCATTAAAAATGGCCATTAAAAAACAATTCATTGCTCTTTACACCCTGGTACGCCGCGAATTAGTCCGTATGTTTCGTATTGCCAGTCAGGTTTTTTTGCCGCCAGTCATCACGACCAGCCTTTATTTTTTGATTTTTGGCAGCCTAATAGGTTCTCGCATTGGAATGATTCAAGGGGTCACCTATCCCATGTTTATTGCTCCAGGGTTAATTATGATGTCGGTCATCGTTAATTCCTACGGTAATGTATCGACTTCCTTATTTAGTGTACGTTTTCAAAAAAGTATTGAAGAAATGTTGATTAGTCCCATGAGCAATGGCTTCTTATTACTCGGTTATGTCTTAGGAGGAGTTTTGCGGGGATTAATAGTTGCTATTTTAGTATTTATTGTTTCGAGTTTCTTCTTAGCTATAGAATTCAGTCATTTACCAATGACGCTTTTAATCGTCATTTTAGTCGCGGCGGTGTTTTCTCTGGCAGGATTCACCAATGCTATGGTAGCGCGTAACTTTGATGACATCATGTTAGTCCCAACCTTCGTTTTAACCCCGCTTACTTATTTAGGAGGGGTCTTTTATAGCATTAATATGCTTCCCGCCGGCTTTTGGCAAAAATTGTCCTATTTAAACCCCATTTTATACATGGTGAACGCTTTAAGACATGCGATGATAGGTCAGGAAGAGGTTAATATAAATCTCGCCATGAGCATCATTGTACTCATGCTGGTAGGGTTAACCGTTTTAAATTTGATTCTTCTCAAGAAAGGCGTAGGTTTAAGGGAGTAATTTAGCCTGTCACTTACGCTTAAATCCTAAAGCGGCTAAACGATCTTGAATGGATGGATGGGTTGCAAAGGCGCTGCTTAAGGATTTTACCGGATCAATACTTGAAGGATCGAATAGATAGGAAGCTTGTCTGACTTGTTCATGGGGAGTATTCCCATAGTCTTTTTCATATTGTTCGGCATGAGTCTGATGGTCATCACTAATTTTAAGTAATGCACGTGCCATAGGCTCATTATCTCGCATTAATTCCACGCTACCCGCATCGGCCATGTATTCGCGGGTTCGGCTTAAAAAAAGCGCTAAAGCCACTGTAATGACGGGCAAAACGTAACGCAAAATCATCACAATCATTAGCAAACGATTATCTCCACGTCGATCATCGCGTTTAAAGACAACAGAATAAAAAAGCATATCGATAACGATGAGTAAAATATTGCTTAATACAGCCACCATTAAAGTCAGCTTAATATCATGGTGACGAATATGACTCAATTCATGAGCCATCACTGCTTGCATTTCGGCTCTATCTAATTTGTTCATCAAACCACGGGTAATAGCTACCATAGCCGAGCGCTCACTATAGCCGCTAGCAAAGGCATTCATGTAGTCTGCTTCAATAATAAAAACCCTGGGCATGAAGTGTAGTCCTGCAGCCACCTTCATTTCTTCAACGACGTTGTAGAGTTGTTGTTCCTGAAGATTTTGTGCGGTTTCCGGAGTAATTTCATGATACTCCGTACCTAAGAGCATGATCTTGTCATACATAGAATAAGTGATGAGTAAAGAAATAACTGCAATACCTAACATGATGATAGTCGCGTAGGGTATTGCCTTAAATGTGATGAGTGCTAAAAAAACTTTTTCTATAGGCACTTGGGGATAGGAGGATTCTAAAACAAACGTATCAACTATTAACCCTACAACGAGGTAAATCAGAATAAAAAGCGCAATCACTCGACGAGTTTTGCGCTCATTTTTCTTCAGTTGGGCTCGCCAGTCACCGGTTGACTGATTGTAGTCTGTGAGACTCATGGTCAGGCTCAGAGTTTAACGGTGTAATTTTCTTGCGTCTTGATTTGTTCGTCCGATAATCCCCAATAGACGAAATCTTTATCCAAACTAGAAGCAAAGAATGAAACCACCATCGATTCAAAGAAGGATTTTTTCTTAGCGTTATATCGTTCAATTGAATCGTTGTAGGCTTGTTTGGCAAAAGCGAGCTTATTTTCCGTATTAACAATTTCTTCTTGCAATTGCATGACATTCTGATTGGCTTTCAGATCTGGGTATTGTTCAAAAACCAAATTCAGATTGGATGCGATTTTAGAAATGCCATTTTCGGCTGCCATACGGCCTTGTTCATCGCCTGCAGCACGGGCCACTTGGGCTTGATTACGTAAGGCAACGACGTCTTTTAGGGTCGTTTTTTCATAATCCATGTATTTTTTAACAACTTCGATTAGCGATTCAAAGACTTTAAAACGGCGATCGAGTTGAATATCGATTTGTTTTTTATTGTTATTAATCGCTTCAATAAGGCTAATTAAAGTGTTGTAAACACTAATAGCCCAGAAGACTAAGAGCACGAGAATGACTAAAATGACTATTATAAAAGTACCCATGTGAGTTCCTCTATCCGTATTTCCCTCAATAGTTATAGTCTGATAATGATTTCTTGTCGAGGTTAAACCCCCAAAATAGGCTTCAAAAATTGCCCAGTATACGACTTCTTACACTTCGCCACGTCTTCAGGAGTCCCAACTGCAATAACCTGTCCTCCTTTGTTCCCCCCTTCAGGCCCTAAATCGATGATCCAATCTGCTGTTTTAATCACATCCAAATTATGCTCAATAATCACCACCGTATTCCCCTGCTCGCGCAAACGGAATAAAACACTCAATAACTGCTTAGTATCGTGAAAATGTAGGCCTGTGGTAGGCTCATCGAGAATATACAAAGTACTGCCCGTGCCGCGTTTGGATAATTCTCTGGCCAATTTAATCCGCTGGGCTTCTCCACCCGATAAAGTAGTAGCACTTTGCCCCAAACGAATATACGACAACCCTACATCCATTAAAGTTTGGCATTTTCTATGTAAACTGGGGATAGCGGCAAAAAATTGACAAGCATCTTCAACCGTCATATCCAAAATTTCATGGATGTTTTTACCTTTATAGTGTATTTCCAAGGTTTCGCGATTATAACGTTTGCCGTGACAGACATCGCAGGAGACGTAAATATCCGGTAAAAAATGCATTTCCACTTTAATTAATCCATCACCCTGACAAGCCTCACAACGTCCACCGCGCACGTTAAAACTAAAACGTCCCGGTTGATAACCGCGGGCTCGCGATTCCGGTGTGCCCGCAAAAAGATCGCGAATATAGGTAAATAAACCGGTATAAGTCGCTGGATTAGAGCGTGGGGTACGACCAATGGGGCTTTGATCAATATCAATGACCTTATCGCATAAATCTAAACCTTCAATGGCTTTTAAACTCCCGGGCACCAACAAACTGGCTCTATTCAAAGTATTTGCAGCAATGGGATAAAGCGTATCATTAATTAGACTGGATTTACCCGAACCAGACACCCCAGTAATACAGGTAATGAGTCCTAAAGGAATGCTGACATCAATATTTTGCAGATTGTTACAGGTCACTCCTTTTAAATGGATCATGAGCTCAGGATCCTGGGTTACTCTTTCCTCAGGAATTTCAATCGCTAATTTTCCAGATAAATATTGCCCAGTTATGGATCTGGGGTTCGCCATCACGTCTTTAGGGGTCCCACTAGCGACAATCTCTCCGCCATGCACCCCTGCACCTGGACCAATATCTAAAACGAAATCCGCATGACGAATGGCATCCTCATCGTGTTCGACCACAATGACGGTATTACCTTGGTTGCGTAAATGCATTAACGTTTTTAATAAACGATCATTATCCCGTTGATGCAAACCAATGGAAGGTTCATCCAAAATATACATCACCCCCACTAAGCCAGAGCCTATCTGACTAGCCAGGCGAATACGTTGAGCTTCTCCTCCCGATAATGTTTCTGCACTACGAGTTAAAGACAAATAATCCAAACCTACATTCACCAAAAACCCTAAACGCTCGACAATTTCTTTATTAATCTTTGCCGCAATCTCACCTTTATTTCCACTTAAATGGAGATTTTTGAAAAATTCAAAGGCTTTTTCTATGGAATACCCTGAAATTTCCGGAAGGCTTTTTTCTGCTACAAACACATTGCGGGCTTCTTCCTTTAAACGTGCTCCTTTACAACTTTGACATGGACGAGAAGAGAGATATTTAGCTAACTCCTCGCGCATCATGTCGGAATCAGAATCCCGATAGCGTCTTTGCATGTTCGGAATGATACCTTCAAAGCTATGTCGCTTTAGCGTGTACCCACCATGAGGTCTATGGTAATTAAATTCGATCACTTCATTACCACTGCCATAAAGAATGATATTTTGTATTTTTTCCGGCAAATCGCAAAAAGCAGTATTCACATCAAACTGATAATGCTCAGCTAAAGACTCCAACATGCTGAAATAGTAATGAGTCTTTTTATCCCATCCACGAATCGCTCCCGCAGCTAAACTAGCACCAGCATCGTGGATAATACGTACCGGATCAAAAAATTGATCCACGCCTAAACCATCACATGAAGGACAAGCACCCATAGGATTATTGAAAGAAAAGAGTCTAGGTTCTAATTCGCTTAAACTGTAACCACATTCCGAGCAAGCAAATTTAGATGAAAATAAAAGCTCCGTAAAATCTCCATCCATTGAAGCGACCAGAGCTATACCATCGGATAAGTTTAAGGCATTCTCAAATGATTCACTCAAACGTTGCGCCATCTCGGGCCGGACTTTAAAACGATCCACGACCACTTCAATAGTATGCTTGGTACGCAAACCTAATTTAGGAGGTGAATCCAATTCACAAATCTCACCATCAATACGTGCCCGAACATAGCCTTGTGCTTGTAATTGTTGCAGGAGCTGCACATGCTCGCCCTTACGATCACGCACCACAGGAGCCAAGATCATCGCTTTAGCATCTTCAGGTAAAGCCAAAGCCTGATCCACCATTTGACTAATCGTTTGTGCATGCAAACTGATTTGATGAACTGGACAGCGAGGCTCTCCTACTCGCGCATAAAGGAGCCGTAAGTAATCATAAATTTCGGTAATCGTACCTACAGTAGAGCGCGGGTTATGCGAGGTGGCTTTTTGCTCAATGGAAATAGCTGGAGATAACCCTTCAATGGAATCGACGTCTGGTTTTTCCATCATAGATAAAAATTGACGGGCATAAGCTGACAAAGACTCCACATAACGGCGTTGTCCTTCGGCATACAGTGTATCAAAAGCTAAAGAGGATTTTCCCGAGCCTGACAGCCCAGTTATCACAATTAACTGATCGCGGGGCAGGTCTAAATCTAAATTTTTTAGATTATGAGTTCTTGCTCCTCTGATGCTAATGGTTTGCATAATGCTCGCTTTTCTGATTTAAAAAAACCCAAAGTATATGCTGGCTAACAAACCAGTGCAACTGGTATACTATTACCACATAGCCTAAACGGAAAGGACATTATGCGTAAAAGTATTTTCTTTCTCCTTAACGCTTTTGCCATTTTTTTTGCAACGGAGCTTTATGCTGATAATCTCAAAGCGATAGAACAGGATTTAAGTGACTCCGTTATTACAGCAAAAATCACTGCGCAATTCACTGAATACACCAATTTAAATCCTTTAAAAATTACCGCAACGACCCAAGATGGAGTGGTCACCTTAAAAGGCTATGTTAAAGACAAACAAGCTTTTGTGGACGCCTTACGTATTGCTAAAACGACCAATGGCGTAAAATCAGTGCACGCGTCGCATTTGTATATTAAAAAAGTGAATACCGCCTTTACTGATGCATTTATTACTGCAAAAGTAGAGACTGCAGTGCTCAAAGCCAAAGTGTTAGATGATGAAACGATTCCCTTGGTAGGAATTAATGCCACCACCACTAATGGGGTGGTGACCTTATCAGGTACAGTTAAAAGCTCAGGTTCTATAGCTGCTATCATCAAACGCGTTAATGCTATTCATGCGGTTAAAAAAATCATTACTAAATTGACCGTTAAAGAAGGTGAAGCATGAGTCTACTCACTCGTTTTAAATTTTTCCTATGGTATTTCGGTCATTTTAAAGTAGCCATGATTGGTTATGTACGCCCGCGAATTATTAAATTAACTGATGAAGACATTGTCATTCGCTTACCGCTTTGTAGGAGAACCCGCAATCATTTAAATTCCATGTATTTTGGTGCTCTGTCCGTAGGGGCTGACTTAGCCGGTGGTTTACATGGCTTTTATCATGCTGATCAAGCCGGATGCAAAGTCTCTTTAGCCTTTAAATCATTTCAAGCGCAATTTCTTCGTCGCCCAGAATCTGCCGTTTATTTTATTAGTTCTATGGGGGAGACTGTTAAAGCCATGATTGCTGAGTCGCAACGCACTGGTGAACGTATCAATAGACCTATCAGCATTAAAGCCTATACCGATTACCCCGCCCAAACGGATGAAGTGGCTGATTTCACTCTGGAGCTTTCTCTAAAAGTTGTCCCCTAAGTCTTTGTTTATTTGACAAAGCTCCTGCCCAAGTCTAAGTTAAAAATATAGAGTCTTTTCCAGTGGTTTAAGGCCAATCCATGATAGACATTAAAATCTATGAGCAACCGGATGATGAAACCTGTGGCCCAACCAGCTTACATGCAGTTTATAACTATTTTGGTCATCAAATCCCTTTAGAAGATATTATACGCGATGTTGAACGTTCGGAATCAGGAGGCACGCTAGCCGCTTTATTGGGTAATCATGCCTTGAAACAAGGATTTAAGACCACCATCTATATTTATAATCTTAATATCTTTGACCCCACTTGGTTTCCTAAAGGGTTAGCAGAGAATGAATTTTTAATTGAAAAGTTAGAAGCTCAATATCTATTCAAAAATAACCCACTGATTAAACAAGAATCATTAGCATATATTTCTTATTTAAAATTAGGTGGTCAGATTAGTTTTCAATCATTAAACGTAGATTTATTAAAAAAGTACTTTAACAGAAACATCCCTATTCTTACGGCTTTATCAGCCACTTATTTGTATCGTAGCGCCAGGGAATATTATGTGGACGGTCATTCTTTTTTGGATGACGTTAAAGGTACACCTTGCGGACATTTTGTAGTGTTGTGCGGTTACGATGACAACCATCATTTAGTAGTCGTCGCTGACCCACATCCGAGTAATCCTTTACATGCAAGTAATTATTATAAAGTCGGTATCAACCGCTTAATTAATTCAATCATGTTAGGAGTGCTCACATATGACGCTAATTTACTAATTATTGAACCAAAAGAGA
>SCSO01000133.1 GCA_004297865.1 Legionella sp. | reverse complement strand
GCAATTTACTAGCAACATATTCAATGCTATAGCCTTTTTGTTGACGTATAGCGGATAGTTCTAAATGCAGTTGTTGCGTTTCAGTTGTGTTTACTTCATCCATTGTGGCTGTTGTTGTCATTATTTACTCCACTATTATCTATACTAGGCTCTAGCTTTCTAGCATTATTTGCATATTCTAATGCTAATTCAGTCTTACCGGTTTGATTTGCAATGTCTTTTGCTAAATTCAGCAGGATCTTGTCATCCAACACCAAATCTGAATGGTTTTGTAAAAGCTCAAGAGCCTCCTTGTTTTGACCCATTTTACTTTCTAATTTCACTAATTCATAGAGTGATTCACGTCGCGAAGGATCTTGATTAATAGCGGAGGTAAAATAAATCTTTGCCTTAGCTTCATCAGGTACCTGCAGAGCGCAAAGTCCTGCATTTTCAAAAGCACCTGAAGTATGGACGTATTGGGGATCTTTCACTGCTTTTAAAAAGTATTGTTCAGCTTTTTTATAATCGCCTTGGCGACATAAAAATGTTCCATAATTATTCAGTTGCGCGCCACTATTTCCCGAAAGATCAAGGGCCTTACCATAATATTTTTTAGCCTGCTCTAGCTCACTGGTTTGTTCGAAGTAATACCCTAAAGCCGCACTCACATCAGGAGAGTTAGGAGCCTGTTCTAGAGCTGTTAGTAACTTCTTTTTAGCTCGTGGCCGGTCTCCCTGCTTTAAATAACCCAGTCCTAATTGTACATTAAATGAAGCTGCTTTTTTTAAATCAACTTTAGAATTCTCTGGTTCTTGCTTTGCTTCAGTATGTTGGCAACCTTGAAGTAATACACAAGCTAACGGCAAAACTTTTAACAATCCATTGGTCACAGTAATCACTTCTTAATTAGAAATAATTTGGCATTATAGCGACTTAATGACAAATTAAAAATGCTTATCGGGAATTTTCTAGTGTTCTACAGTCTTTTCTATGGTCTTAGGCATGAAATGAAGTTTTTGCCAGCGTTCAGAACGGCTGGTTCGGTCTTTTACCTCGCCTGCCAATTGACCACATGCCGCATCAATATCATCCCCTCGCGTTTTGCGAGTGATCGTATTAATTCCGTGAGCTATGAGTTTATCTCTAAAAGCATCAATAGCCTGTTTGGAGGAGCGTTGATATTCGGTCAGTGGAAAAGGATTAAACGGTATTAAATTCACTTTTGCAGGGACATCATGCAGTAATTTAATCAATTGAGCAGCGTGCTCGGGTTGGTCATTAACTCCCTTTAACATCACGTACTCAAAAGTCACTTTTCTACGCGGCTCATCTTTAAAATAGCGTTTACATAAAGCCATCAGTTGCACTAAAGGATATTTCTTATTGATGGGTACTAAAATATTGCGCAATTCATCATTAGGCGCGTGCAAGGAAACAGCCAATGCGACTGGGCTTACTTCACGGAGGCGTTCTAAATCTGGCAGTACACCAGAAGTACTCAAAGTGACTCGACGTTTGGATAAGCCATAGGCGAAATCATCCATCATAAGATCCATCGCAGCGACCACATTATCGAAATTCAATAAAGGTTCGCCCATTCCCATCATCACGACATTAGTCACTCGTTTATCATGAGTGCCTTCTGTCTGTGATAATTCGCGCACAGCAATCCATACTTGGCCAATAATTTCAGCTGTGGTCAAATTACGATTAAACCCTTGTTTGCCAGTAGAACAAAAAGAGCAATTTAAAGCACATCCTACCTGCGAGGACACACACAAAGTACCGCGATTCGCTTCAGGAATAAAGACAGTTTCTATGCAGTTACCACAATCTAACTTAAGTAACCATTTGTGCGTACCATCAGCTGATTTTTGACAAGTTTGAATTTCAGGAAGAGCAACATTAGCTAACTGGGAAAGCTTAGAACGTAAGTCTTTCCCCAAATTAGTCATGAGGGTGAAATCTGTGAGACCTGATTGATGAATCCATTGCAGCAATTGTTGCGCACGATAAGGCTTCTCACCCCATTCCGCGAGTAACTCGCGTAATTGCTGGTGGTTATAATTCAACAAATTCACTTTCTGGTCAGACATCATCACTCCAAATCCTGATGCTTATCTGTCGCAAATTTCGTGAGGTTCAAAGAAAAAAGCAATTTCTCGAGCCGCATTTTCTGCGCTATCAGAACCATGAACGGCATTTGCATCGATACTGTCAGCAAAATCTGCACGTATAGTCCCAGGAGCAGCTTCTTTAGGATTAGTAGCTCCCATGATGTCACGATTCTTTAGGACAGCGTTGTCACCTTTTAATACTTGGATCATAACTGGGCCAGAAATCATAAAATCCACTAAATCTTTGAAAAATGGACGTGCTTTGTGAATATCGTAGAATTCTTCTGCTTGTGCCCGAGATAATTGTGCCATTTTAGCGGCGATTATGTTCAAACCTGCATCTTCAAAACGAGTATAAATTTTGCCAATCACTGACTTTGCAACCGCATCCGGTTTAATAATGGATAGAGTTTGTTCTTTTGCCATGATGCACTCCAAATGTTAAGACTAAAGTGCGGCATTATACACGAAGAAATAGGTGTCTGGCTAATAAAAATTCATCTTGGGAGTTGGACTTATAAATTATAACTTGCCAATGTCCCTATCAAAGTACAATGGCTCACGATTAATCTGATCTTGGATCTCATTTAACCGATAATCAGATAGTAAATTAATTAACCCCATAACTCTGATAATCGTGTCATAAAACTGCGTTCTAAAAGAATTCGCCTGTACACAGATCACTTCACTTTGATTAATATAAGGGTCTATTGTGCCTTCAAAATCGAGAGAAATCTTTATTAAATCAGTCAGTTGGTCATTAATTTTAATTTTTTGTTCTTCATTCAAATTTAATTTAAGGATTTCGTTCATACTATCGATAACAAAGTATTGATCATTAGAGAATCCAGCCAAATCACAATGAATCATGGCATGGTTAATGGCTGATTTAACCGAATCTATTGACAAATTCTGCACAAAACCTAATGAATGAACTCCTTTTGCTGCCTTTTCAAAAGCAGTATTCCACTCTTTACACGTTCTAATTAAATCTGCTTGGCTAGTTGCAATCAGAATCTCATGGTCTTTTTTACTTTTTTGAAATTCCTCACCTAAAAGAATCAAACGTTGGCGCTCGTCTTCCATGGAGGCTCTAGTTGAAGCCCCTTGGGAATCAGCTTCTTTAGCGCTTTCACCAGACAAAAGATAGTCAACAAAGAGTTTTTGCGCATAAATGTGATAATCCAGAGCTTGCTGGAAAACAATACCATTCAATACGTTTTTTAAAGGGACTTTAAGCGTTTTATGATAAAAATTAAAAGGGTATTTAAGCGCAGCTAATAATTCATTCTGAGGTAAATGAATCTGATATCGGCCCAAAATTCGTTCAGCAGTGATTAGCCCGTACGTGGAAACCCATTGACTTAAATCCCCTACTGCTTTCGTTTCTTCAGCCATATTTTAGCATCCAATTTAATTTTATCAGTGATTATGATATAAGACCGTTATTTTTACAGTATAGTGTAAACTCAATTTTTAGTGTGTATTCCAGATGTTAGAACGATTTAATACCGATATACAAATATTAACTGATTTTTTGCGAATTAGAACCCCTCAGGCTTGGTTAATTTATGCAGCAAACCATGTCCCCCTACTTTTGATTGACCATGCTCATTGCGAACGCAAGGCGGCAGCCACTGCAATTAATTTCATGAGTAAATATCCGGAAAAGCAGGAATTAGTCGATGTCATGTCACCTTTGGCCCGTGAAGAGTTACTTCATTTTGAAAAAGTCATTCAAATGATGCTCAAGAGAGATATTGCCTTTGGCCCCTTACATCCCTCAGAGTACGCAACTACTTTGCATAAGCAAATTACCGCAAAAGACGGTGAAAAACGACTCAGTGACCAATTAATCATTGGAGCAATCATAGAAGCTAGATCCTGTGAGCGATTTAGTGCGATTATCCCCTATCTTGAAGATCAAGAATTAGCGAAATTTTATGGGACTTTACTGCGTTCAGAGGCAAGGCATTTTCAAGATTATCTCCGCCTAGCTAGGTTATATGGCGGCGATGTTGAGCAACGAATCAACTATTTTTTAGATTTAGAAAATCGTTTTATTCTGGAGGAAGATGCAGTGTTTAGGTTTCATAGCGGGATTCCATGCGTAAAAGTGTAATGGAACGAATTAATAGGTTTTGTAGTACATGTTCCCGTATTACGACTTCGTCTAATACGGGAACTCCCCGCTATAAATTAAGGCTGTGCACTGTGTCTAATATTCAAATCAAACTCATTAGACAAGAAATCATCGAGATTGGGACGCAATTGATTGAATTTTTCGTTAGTTAATTCTTCGCCAGTATCTTTATGTACGAATTTAGGATTAGCCTCGTTAGCAGCAGGTTTATACCCTTCCTCATCAAGCCATTCCGTCACAGCTAACCTGAAATTGGAATCAAAATCGTTGGTTACTCCATCTCTATCCGTCATTTTTACATTCATTTTCTCAAACT
>SCSO01000132.1 GCA_004297865.1 Legionella sp. | reverse complement strand
GGTATCAATACGAGTTTGTAGCTCTATGGATTTGTATTGTTCAGAGATTTGTTGGTATGGATTTTTCATTGGGGTTCTCGCTTATTATTTCAACTTCAATGAAGGTAAAGTGGCCAATTGCTGCGTAAGTGAATTACTGGTATTGGTTAATTGCGTCAAAAGAGCATCTAATTTGGAAAATTGTTTTAAATAACGGTTATTCAGGCTAATGGTCTTGGCATTAATATCCAGTTGTTTTTTATCTAATTTAGTAACTTCGTTATTCAGTTGCTTAGAACGCTCATCTAAATCGCCCTTAAGTCCAGTATAGGTATCTAATAAATGGTTCAACATGACGGCAATACCATCTTTGACTTGTATTCCGCCTCTGGCGCCGGCAGAACCAGAAAGCACCTCAAGAGATAAGCCGGTAAGAGCACCACTGCCATTAAGGACCTTTCCATCACTTGAGCTCGCGCTAAGTCCACCTATAGTTCCTTCCATACTCACTCCAGGAGTGTAGGAACTTAAATTGATAAAATAGACGCCAGCTTTTATAGAAGTATTTAGATTCTTTAAACGAATATTGGGGTCGGAAATACCTGCAGTTTTAGCAAATAGGGGGCCAATGTCTTTATAATTATCTGCTAAAGCTTTATTAAACTTGTCTTGTTTGAGCTCCAATAGTCCATTTTTAGAGTTAGTAATAATTCCTAAGTCGGCTAAACTCCTGACATTACCTGTGGCCGTAGCAAGAGGCGTAGTAGCTAATTTATGGAGACCGGTTTTTATACTACGTAATTGTGGGTCACCCTGGAATAGCCCACCTTTTTTGGCGGCAGCATTATATCCGGTTAAATTACTCAACAGAGTGATGCTGTCATTATATTGTTTAATGAACTCGTTCACTAAAGAGGATAATTGATCTTTATTGTCATCGACATTAAAAGTAATGATTTTTCCTAATTCTTCTTTTTTTAAATTTAAAGTGACACCGGTGATCGCTTCTTTAATTTGATTGGTACTCTGATTTAGAGTTAACCCGTTTATTTTAATGACGCTATTTTGCGCTGCTTTAATCTCAGTTAAAGTATTGACTCCCGTGGTGGGGTCATAATTGAGAGCGCTAACGCCTCCACTGATTTTAATAGCGTACTTTTCACCGGTGTCTGCAGACGTTAGGGTTAAACGACTCCCAGTGCTATCCACTACTATGGCGGCATTTACTCCCGCATGGGAGTTATTAATGGCATCACGAATAGCTACTAAACTTCCATTTCCCGGGGCAATATTAATAGTTACAGGTGTTTTATCTGGGTTAGCGGTAAAGGTGGTTTTACCGACATTGTAGGTTCCAAGCGTAATCGTGATAGCACCGCTACCTACGTTGCTGAGGTCGGGAATGTAATTAGTGGCTAAACTTTGTTGTTGCGCTAATTTTTGAATTTCAATTTGATAAGAGCCTTTACTGGCTTGAGATGTAACAGTGGTAGAAAGATAATCAGGATCACTTAATGAGCTCTTCATTGTATAAAATTGACTAAGGTCTGATA
>SCSO01000010.1 GCA_004297865.1 Legionella sp. | reverse complement strand
ATCGTTATCAATTACGCTCGAATAGTTACACGCAACCACTCACTACTGCTCAAGAAAAAAAACGATATATTGCGAAATCCTGCATTAGTAGTTTACAGCATTTACTTAAAAAAGAGCGTGCTTTAAAACCTTTTGATTATCTCGGACAAGAAAAATTGCGACGAAAGATCATAGGTTTAGTAGAAAAAGCGCGCGATCAAAATCGACTGCTCGCTATTGAGCCAACGGTCTCTGAAGGAACCTTAGGGCACATTTTGTACGATTGCCATCAGGCGGCAGAACGCTATCAATTTAACCGCCACTATGCAGTTTCTTCGCAAGATCAAATGGATTTTAAGGATAGCAGCACGCATAGAGGTAAAGCGAATCCTTGTTTTGTCTGGGATAGTGAAATTCATATTGGTCATAATAATAGCGATTTAGACGACGCCTTGCGGGTTATTTGTGAAGCCTATCAATTAAAACCTGCTCAAGCCTTATCGCAGATTCCTGCCAATCGTTTCACCCGCTTGAAGACTTTTTTATACCAGCTGTGGCTGGATGCTAAAGATTGGGGCAATTACCTCAGCAGTGCAGTCAAACCTAATCATCAAACCACCACTCATGAACGTGCAGATGGAATTAGTATTACACATATTAGTCCTTACTATAAATTAGTGGGGGTTCCGCAAAAGGCATATGCCAGTTTAAATGAATTAGTCTTGCAGTTGCGTAAGGATGCAAAAGCTGAAGATGGCCAGCCCCATTATTTTGTGCAAGATGGTGCTTTTTATCCTTTGCCGGATGGCGATGATTTATACCGCTTAAGTCAAATCAGTAAACGACATCTTTATTTACCTGAAAGAATCGGCTTAAGGCTAAATGCTTTTATCTCGAGAATCCCCTCTTTTTTTCAGCATTTTTACAGCCGTCTAAGCCGTTTTATCGCACATGATTTGCAAGAAGAATTTCAGCATCATGTGCATTTAGGTCATCAACAACCTTCACAAACAAATGAAAAACCGGTTCAGCCAACGCTTATTTCTTCCTTACATGCAGCGTTGGAACAACACGGTCTTTTAAAAAATGGCCAAACTCTGGAAGAATTTGTTGAAGAGCATTTGCAAAAAAGTCCTTATATTATCGCGCGGGCAAACCATCCACCCAGCCCACATGCTTTCGATAATCCTGTTCATCGAGTAATCAACGTTCTTCGTCATTTTGCCAGTTTTTTTGTTGATACTAGTGAACGCAATCCTTTAGTAGGTTCCTTAGCCATGGCCGCCTATTTTTATGGTGCCGGTGCGGTTTTAGCCCCGCAGGCTTTGGAATCATTATTAACGAAATTGCATCTCAAAGGCTTAATTGCCGGAATAGAACCTGTACAACGACTAGGACATTGGATGAGTCATGGCAGAATTTCTGAGACAATTTCTGCTTCCATTACTCTTTGGCAAGGCGCTTTAACCAGCGGTAATCTGGATAAATTTTTTGTTAATGCCGTTCGCGCATTGCAAGAAGATCCAGCGGAAATTGCTATTATCATTAGCCTTGCGCTCAGCTTCGGTTATGGCTTAACCAAAGTTTTCCCTGCCCTAGGTCGAGAAATGGGTGAATTCCCTTTCACTAATTATGCTACTTTAGGGGCAAAAAGTGGCGCAGCAATTTACGATACCATCATGCACCCTGGTGATGATTGGCTTTTAGGTACCTGCAAATGGTTTTGTAAGGGTGTGATCAATTTAGGTAAACTAATCATCGCCCCTTTTGTCGAAAGTTATCATTATGGCTTTTATGAAGGCTTTATCAATGGCTGGAAAAAGAGTGCTTGGCTTTTTTTAAGACTTAGCCAACAATTCCTAGTTGCAAGCTTAGATTTAGGTTTAATCCTTTTAAGTATTCCCTTTACTGAAGTCAGTGCGATGCTATTGCATGTGCCCTTTCGTGGCATCACTCATTTTATTAGTAAATCCTTAGGGACTCTAGGTAATCTCTCTAATTTAGGAGAGTATTTACAGTCTTTTACATTAGGCTATCCCATAGGCTGCGCTTTAGTTTATTGGGGCTCTTTCTGGGATAAGAGTGTTGGCCGCATTTTTTACCTTTCTGCAATTGCGTTTACTATGCTTTGCAATGAGATAGATGAAAAAGCCGGTGAATTCAAACAATGGGTATTATCAGGACTTACTATGCTACGTAATGGTCTTTATCAATGGGCCTTTTATGAAGAAGATGCATTAATGCATACTATTTTGACTGAGCAAGACTACTATACCAGCCACCCTACTCGCTGCGGCAAAATAATGCATTCCAGTAGTCATAGTATGCTGCAACAGCTTTTAGAGGCTAATAATGAACATGCCGAGCCTAATAGACCAGAAAGTTATTATTATGTAGATCTCTTTTCACCTGTACCTGAACCAGGTAATTTTTTAAGCACGACATCCTTTCCTAGCCCTTAAGATTCTCTTAATCTACAAACGGTATAATGCTGATTTTACTCTGAAGCCTCCTAT
>SCSO01000009.1 GCA_004297865.1 Legionella sp. | reverse complement strand
TAGTCTTACGTTGTAATTTGATCTCAGGGCTTTCAGTAGAATTGTTTACCTCGTCAATAAGATCTTCAAGAGTCATTTGACCTGAACTATTACTTAGGACAATCAATTCTTTAATAAGTTCGGCGTCCTTATTTTTTGCATTGCGTAATAGAGCGATATGTTCATTAATACTCACCAATCCTCTATCGGCAATAAGATCCAAACGATTAATCAATTTCGTTTTCTTATCTAAGGTTTTATTGTTTTCAAAGAGAGAGTCATTATTTCGAATAGCTAATCTTGCCTTACTTAAATAAATATTGAAATTAGCTAAAGCAGCTTTCACTGTGTCCAATTGATAATATTTTTTAAAATTGTTCCTTTCAAATTCTTGTATTTTGTCTTTCAATAAATCAGTAATGGTCTGATTAATCTCTTCAGCTTGTTTTGCTTCTTGAATTAACGTGGATTTAAACCCAAGTAGATAGGCACGTAATTCATTGCGATATTCTTTATAAGTGTATTGCAAACCAATATGACGATTACAAAAGGCATTTATTTGTTTAGTTAGGGCTTGCTCAGTGTATTGCTCTACAAAAAGAGCGTTCTCTTTGATCTGTGCTTCTTCAAGTTGAGTCAAATACACTATTTGCTCTTTGAACGAATCAACAGTCATTTCTTGAGTGGCGACTAAACCTTGATAATGATAAGCCGCTGCTTGTACTTGAGCAAGGATATGTTGACGAGCGGGATAGTGACCCTTTAGGCTATCGTTCAATAATTTATCTAAATCAAGAATAGACTTATCTGTGCTTGGCTCAATAGTATATTTGTTTCCTAATTGCACCAATAAAGGACGTGCCTTATAGTACTGGGCAATGATTTCCTGCTCTAATCCTTTAATTTCATCAGCCGCATTGGGATTATTCTTTAACTCTAGGTACCTTTTTAGAGAGTCATAACAATGAGAAAAAAATTGTTGTTTTTCTTTAAGCTCATTCAATGGAGCAGAAGCTTTCTCCATTTCTAGATTGATAGCTGCTTTGCGTGCTGCGAATGGCGCAAAATCGCAAATCAGTTGAATATGAGTTTGTGATTTTAAACCCAAAGGACTTAATAGTCCTTTAAAATACTCATCGGTTATTTTCTTGAGGACTCCAGAAATACTACCTGGTTTAAACCCCAATTGTTTTTCCCAATGATCAGCTTCTAGCAACATGGGAATAAATACATCGGTTTGTAGTTGGTCTAAATTATTAATTACCGCGTCGTGCGAAGTGCTAGTAAATTCATTCAATTTATTGGTTAATGAATTATATAGCTTGTACATGTTTGGAGTTTGTAAAAATAATTGAAAATAAGAGTCTGAACTGTTAATGATAGCTTCGATACGCTTAGTCGATTTCTTCGCTTCCAATTGTAATTCGTCAAGTTCTTCAGTCGTAGTAGAGTTATTATTTCTTAGGGTACGAATATGTTTAGGTGCGATATAAAACGCATTTAGCACATACCACAACGAGTTATGCTCAACTCCACCATCATTTCCTACATACTCTGGACCTACTTTATAAGGTTCAATATGTTCATTAAAAACGCCTTGTAAATGCACAGCCTTATCCAGCAATTCACGTGCGATGAGATTAAAGTGAGGATCAGCAACTAAAGCTCGGACCGATTTAACTAGTTCATTAATATGACCATAAGCTATTAAAAGATGGTAAACGTATTCGCTTTGGTATTGTTTATGGGTTAATTTTTCCAGCTCAAGAGCAACTCCCTCAATATAAAACAAGTTATTAAAGATTCGCTTTATGGTTATCACTTGTTGCGGTTGCGCTAAGGTTGCATTTAATTCTTCGAGTTCTGGAAAAGGTAAGTCGTTGGCTTGCGGGGTGATTTGCGCACGCATGGAATCATTTAAAAATTCAGTTAAGTTAAATAAATTAGCTCTAAATTCTTTAACGAATTTTGAATAATGAGTATGGTGAAGAATATGATGAGGTCTTTCGGTAATTTCCTTATCATTTTCTAAAGGCATTTGTTCAGTGTCTGCAAGGTATTTAATTTTTGCTAAGTTTTTAAATAAATTACTTCTATCCAACCATTGGGTGTCAATGTCAGAAAATTTGTCTGCGAAGGACCCTGTGTATAATGTGTCCAACCATTCTACAGGAGGTGACACTTCGGTAGTCATCTTTCCTGCAAAGAAATGGGATAAGCATTTATCAAAAAGAACAGCTTGTTCTTTTTCTTGCGGGGAAACACCGGATAATATATAGGGTTGAATGACATGGTATAAATTGCGGCATTTAACAACGTCCTTCGCTTTTAAAGTGTTAAAAAAATCAATGAGTGAACAGGTGTAATCCTCACCATACTTCTTTTTGGACTTCTGCAGGAAGGACCCAACAATTTCCATGAGTTCAAAGTAAGCATCGCGTGCCGTTTCGAGTTTTCTTTGTTTATTGCGATAATATTCGGCTAAATCAACGAGTTGCTCCACGCTAATCTTAGCGATTTTAGCCAAGTCGGGACTTTTTGCTTCAAGTGCAGTTTCTAATTCCTTAGCAAGCTCTGGGGAAATGTCAAGAACCCCTTTCTCATCCACGTCAAAAACATGGTCACCATTGTAAGGAAAGATCGCTAGGTGTGCATTTCTATGTACAGAATTAATAAGATCTTGGTCTAAGTCGATGTGAAATTTTTGGGAATTTATCGCTTTATTAATAATTTTTCGCAACTCTTCTTTTTTAGCTAAAATGCGACTGACCTGATCTGCGGGTGTTTGTTGCGCTAGCCAAAGAGCTTGTTTGCCAAAATAGTTTTTCCAAGTTTCTTGAGTATGGAGGCTTTCAATAATCACCTTATTTAAATCAACGTCAATTTGATTCATGTAAGGTTTAAGTAATTTATATAGATGTATCAATTGAGCTTTTTTGTCTTGGGGAAGAGCTCTTAATGTGTTATCCGTACGAATCGATTTTTCCAAGATATCAAAAAACTCATCGAAAGCATCATTAGCAAGATGAATTTTGAATAAACGCTTTTTAGCTTCATCAATTCGTTTATAAGTTCTTTCTAAACGTAAAGTGATAAATTTGGGATCTTCAATAGTAAGGAGTTCTTCTCCTTTAGCCATGAAATCCACGGGTTTAGACGCGTATTCAATTAACCATTGATACCAAGGTTTAATGGCAGTCATCAAAGGTTTTGACAAGGTGCCCGGGTTTAATAAGGCATTATCTTCAATCTTATCGATTAGACCAAACAAGGTAGGTAGTACCTCGTATTTGACCTCGGCTAATTTAGAGCGAATTAAATCTTGAGTTGACTCACTTAAATTTCCAAATCCCTCTAAAGTACTCATGCTTAAAGTAATGAGATTTCTTATGATATGGACGTAATTTAAAATTTTTACAGGATAAAAAAGGCTACTGGTTTTTAAATCATCTAAATTGCTTAATAATGTATAGGCGGCGTTTTGCAATTCCTGTAATTTTTCTTTATTGAGTTTGGATTCATTGTTGATAATTGCAGCCGAATATTTTTTTAACTCGAGAGTAAAATCTTCTAGGTATTTTGGTAACACTGCCCCAAATTGCGCAAGAAAATCATAATCCAAGTCACCATTAGTGGTAGGCTGCATTTGATCAACGGCAACGCCACTGATAAGACCTGCGGTATAACTTAAAGTGGACTCTTTCAAAACTTCTGGGACAGTTTCAGGATGAATCTCTATATTTTTCGCAAATTCGGTAAATTGGTCTAAAAGCGGTAAAATTAATTCGTATTCGTCTGCAAAAATGCCCCGAAAATCCATATCTGGATGGGTTATAAGATAACAGGCTTCATACGCATGTTTGACGGTATTTTGATAGACTAAGGCAAAATTTGTTGGGCTTTCTTTCC
>SCSO01000131.1 GCA_004297865.1 Legionella sp. | reverse complement strand
GGTGGTTATATTGGCATTAATACGCAGCTGATTCTCACCACCAGCAATGAAAGTGAGTTAGCCGGCGTTATGGCCCATGAAATTGCGCACGTGCGTTTACACCATTTGTACAGCATGATTGAGCATCAAAAACAAATGCGCATCCCCATGCTTGCATCCATGCTTGCTTCTATTGCTTTAGGAGCGCTCAATCCTACTGTCGGAATGGGAGCCATGATGGGTGCTTTGTCGGGCTTTAGCCAAGACAACATTAACTTTACTCGTTCTAAAGAAAAAGAAGCCGATCGTATTGGCATTGACATGTTGATTAAGGCTGGCTTTAATCCCAACGGCATGGCGGCTTTTTTCCGTAAAATGCTGGAAAATATGCGCTATTATTACACAGCCAATATCCCAGCGATTTTACGCACCCACCCCTTGGATGAAGAGCGTATCGCAGAAGCAGAAAACCGTATCGCACAAATAGGAAAAACTCACTATTCCGATACTTTAGATTATTTCTTATTCAAAGAGCTTATCCGCACGTCGGTATCTAGTGAAGGTAATCAGTTGTATGATTTTTACAAACAGCAATGCCGTAAGCAAAGTCCTGCTTTAGCCTGTCAATATGGTTATGTTTTAGCATTGTTAAAGAATAACCAATACCAAAAAGCTTATGATCAAATGCAGCCCCTTTTACGACAACAAGAAGACAATTTGTATTTCCAAATTGCTATGGCGCAAGCAGAAACAGGTATAGGGATGGTCAAACCCGCTTTGACTCGTTATACCGAAATTTACAACAATTATCCTGACAATTATGCAGCCCTGATTTCTTATGCCCAAGGGTTAATGGCAGCTAATTTGCCCGAAAAAGCCGGTAGCATCTTATTAAAAGGCAGTCGTCAATACAAACAAGATTTACCTATATGCCGCGAACTCGCGCGCGCTCAAGCCGCATCTCATCAAAAAAGCTACGCCTACTTTACTCAAGCCCAATGTTTATTGATTGAGGGACAAAAGCGCGGCGCTATGGCGCAATTGAAAGTAGCCCAAAAACTCGCCAAAAAAGATCCTTATCTGTCTGCGCGTATCTCCGCCAAGATTGATGAAGTTAAAGATCTGATTGTTCGATAATTCTTTATGACCTATTCTTTTTAGTCTAAATATAGACTTTTTATAAAACATAGTCTATATTTAGACATATAAACTTTATTGGAGCATCTATGATTCCAATTCCTTCAACTGAACATCTTAAAGACGAGCAAATGCAAACGGCTTTTAAGGTGGTATTGAACATCTTTGATAAATGGCATTGCACCACAGAAGAAGCGCTTACTCTTTTAGGACTTAAAAGATCAACCTGGTTTAAATACAAAAGTATGCCTGATAAGGCTAGTTTCAGCCATGATCTTAAGGAACGTATTTCCTATATTCTTAATATACATGCAGCGTTGCGCATCTTATTCTCCCATCCTGATTCAGTGTATGGTTGGGTCAGAAAGTCTAATCATGCGCCTTTTTTTAATGGTCGTTCAGCAATGGATATTATGTTACAAGGACGAGTAGTGGATCTCTGGGCAGTAGCCAGTAGACTCAATGCTGAACGCGGTGGGTGGGCTTAATGTTTTTATTAGATGAGTTTTCTAAACAAAATTTTACTAAACAACGTTGCTATCGCTTAATCCCCTCACAATTTCCGCCTATTCATTTGTTTGAAGACGTGGCGAGCCCTGAGGAGTTCGACGCTTTATTTGCTGTACAAATGCTCACTAATCCCCGTATTCAGGATGAGATAGGGATGATTAGTCTGGTTCCTGAAGATCAACGTTTATTCGCCGTACCTGGATGCGGTTATGTGATGGCAGCCTTTACGCACACTAATCCTGCAGGTAGCCGTTTTTCCAATGGCGATTACGGAATTTATTACGCTGCAGCTGCATTAAATACGGCCATTGCGGAAACTCGATACCATAAAGAACTTTTTTTATCTTACACTCAAGAGCCTGCTC
>SCSO01000130.1 GCA_004297865.1 Legionella sp. | reverse complement strand
AACCAGGAATTGGCTTCGTTTAAAGCGTGTTTTCTAATGAAACGGAAATAGATTCCCGTGGCGATAAACAAGCCTACGTAAACAAACCATAAGCCTAAGCTGGTAAAAATTTTTAATGGGCGTAAATAGGTGTCAATCTCCAATTGATGGAGATAAAGAGCTAAATTGCGATCCAGAAAATGATAAACGAGAATGGCCAAAATCGCATAGCTTATTATGAGCCAGGGATTTTTCAGCACCTGAATCGTTTTTTCAAAAGCTGTCATGCTTTTTCCTTTTTAATTCAAAGAGACATCATATAAGAAGTGCGGTTGTTCGCCAAGATGTCGTCTATTTCTAGTTGTTGTATTCGAAAGGACAGACTATGATTCTTTACCTCTATCCGCTAAAATGCTCAATCCTTTATTTACGGCGTTAACCTATGCCCGAATTTACTCTAATCCAACAAATTTGCATCTGGGCACTTCCCGTGATCCTCGCCATTACCCTACACGAAGCAGCACATGCCTATGTGGCAAATTATTTTGGGGATACTACCGCAAAAATGTTTGGCCGTTTGAGCCTAAACCCCATTCGTCATGTTGATCCAGTTGGTACTATCATCATGCCCTTAGTCATCGGCGCGTTAACCCAATTTAGTTTTCTCTTTGGTTATGCGAAACCTGTCCCCATTAACGGTAGGCAATTACGCAATCCTCGGCGCGATATGATGTTAGTCGCCCTAGCAGGTCCCTTATCAAATTTTCTCATGGCTTTCTTTTGGGCTGGCTGTTTTAAAGTGGCAACTCTTCTACACCCCCAAAGTTCGATGGCTGCGCTTTTTCTTTTAGCCACGGGTCGCGCGGGAATGGTTATTAATCTCGTTTTGGCCGTGTTAAATTTAATACCCATCCCTCCTTTAGACGGCAGCCGAGTTGTCAGTATGCTCTTGCCTTATAAACAAGAACGATTGTATGCGCAAATTGAACCTTATGGTTTTTTAATTTTGATTATATTAATGTTAACTGGCGTATTAGGTTTTATTTTAACGCCGTTGATTCAATACAGTTTGGCTCTATTAACAGCGATATACGGTTTATGAAAATACTTGCCGATGCCACATTACCCGATCTAGTCGCGGCTTTTCCAGAACCGTTTAAACTAAGCCTCTATCACAATGCAGAAGAGTTACAACAGGCATTGCCTGAACAAGACATTTTATTATGTCGGGCTAATTTAGCAGTCAATGCCGATTTATTACAAAATACCCGTTTAAAATATGTGGCAACAGCAAGTAGTGGTACAGATCATTTAGATAAAGCGGAACTGCAAGCCAGACGGATTGAAATTATCGATGCCAAAGGCTGTAATGCTTCTGCGGTAGCAGATTATATTGAAGCAACACTAGCGTATTTAGATGAGCAGCAATTAATCAAAGGTAAACGTGCAGGCATTATTGGTTTAGGTAAAGTGGGTACAGAAGTCCATAAACGATTACAAGCAGCGGATTTCCAAACAGTTACTTACGATCCTGTGAAAGCATTAAAAGAAAAGGAATTCACGAGTGCAGATTTATCCCAGCTTTTCACCTGTGATTTACTTTGCATTCATGCTGAATTACATCATTCCTCCCCCTTTCCCAGTTGGCATTTAATTAACGCTGATTTTTTAAACCAATTAAAACCGAACACCGTCATTATCAACGCAGCCCGTGGTGGCATTATAGATGAGCAAGCCTTATTACAAACCCCTACTCCGCTGATTTATTGTACTGATGTGTATTTGCACGAACCGAATATTTCAACCGATATAATTCAAAAAGCTACTCTATGTACACCCCACATTGCTGGACATAGTTTGGAAGCCAAACACGCGGCCATTGCAATTGTTAGTAATAAATTGCATCACATTTTAGATATCAACCCTCCTCTACTCAATAAACCAAGATATCAAGGCAATGCCTTATTGCAGTCATTACATCGCCGGGAAGAAAAAATTTTAGCGATTTATGATCCCAGCAAAGAAACCTCGGAATTAAAAACTGCGAGTGATAAAAAGGAAGCTTTTCTTAGGTTACGAAAGCAACATCATTTTCGCCATGATTTTAGTCTTTACTTTCAAGAGTGATTAGGAAGCTAATATCCTGCGTCCCGTGATTTGTTTATTGTAGGTTGGGTCATTTTGACCCAACAACGATCCTCTTCTACCATCAAGATCCATGTTGGGTCAAAATGACCCAACCTACTTACTTTCTGACTCAGGTTTATCTTTTTTTAATTTAGCGATGTGTTCTCTTACTGTCTTTACATCAGCGAAGTGTTTTTCAGAATGTTTTATAAAATGATATTCCATCCTGCCATGAGGATTTTGCTGAGCCAAATTAAATAATGCCTCTCCCAATTTAGGACAGGCCAAATGAATGGTTCTGATGGCATTTAAAGGACTCATTAATTGATCAGGATTGGCTTTATGAAAAGAGGCACTAGCCGACTGTAGAACCACCTGCATTGCAGGCATTGCATTTTGAGCAATAGGTGTAAATGGGTTTTCATAATTTAAAAGAAATAAACCACAGTCTTCCATTTGCGGCTCAAGCCCTTTACCCTCAATGTGATTATTAAAAGTTGATGTCACAAAAATACTTAAAAAAGTAGCCATTACTGAACGATTTAATTTATCCAGTAAAGTTAACACATCAGGATAATTTTGAATCATTTGTTTAGCACAAGCAAAACGCAGATTATGCACTGCAATTTGCAACCCGGACTGATGATGTCGCGGCTCACGCATCTCTAAAGTGATTTGTTGATTAGGATGTTTTAATAGATAATCAATTATAGCAAACTGCCCCCCAGCACAAGCTGCAAAGTAGGCATTGTATTGCATTCCTTTTTCTGCGTGAAAGGCAGGATTTAATCCTAGATCTAATAAATATTCTACCACATCACGAGCCCCAGATTGGCTAGCAATTGTCAAAACGGTATGACCCTCTGGATGAACCAGATGTAAAGGAATATTCCCTTCAATACCGTTTTTTAACCAATCCAATTGATTATGCTGGGCAACACCTAACATTTTTATCATCATACTTTCATCTAAATTTTGTAAATCCAGATCCCAACGTGAAAGCAGACGAATATTGACTAAATCTTCTCGGGGTTTCTTTTTATCATTCCAATAAAAAGAATTGGCATTTTTTTCTAGATCAGCATAGGCGACTTTAGAAGATTCCATGCATTAACTCCGATTAGGGTGATCCAGGGGTTTGGTTATCATCTTCTAAATATTCTTCAGCGGGAGTTCGTTCTGGTTTTTGTTCTTTATGACCCTGCAGCCTTTCTTTAAAATCACTGACCAAATTGCTCACAGCTTCTTTTAAATTTTTTAAGGCTTCTACTAGAGTAGCTAAAAAACCCTTAGTAGTTTTATTTTCAGCTGTGCATAGGTCATCATCTAAATATTCCACATTCGTAAGCTTAGGTTGAGCAATTTTTGCAAATGTGGTATCTATGCGAATAACTGGTAAAGGTATTGACTCCCCTATAGCCTCCCAATCAAATTTTCCTGTAGAGGCATTTTCTCCACTTAACAATATTTCTGAGTCAACTCCTAGTGAGGCTGTAACTCCATTCATCATCATCCCAAAATCTGCTGGATCATCATCATAAACTTTGATTTGACTTACCTCTTCTAATGTACCTTCATTAGCTTTTTTTTGAAGATGATCGGCCACTACACCACCTTTGCCATTTGCCAGATCCTCACAATCATATATCTTTAATTTTTCAAGTTCAGGAGCTTTAAATTTTAGATAGGTGAGCATTTCTAAAATGTATTCTTTGCGATTTCTGCTTACTATCACAAACTCCACATTATCTTGTGCAAGTAAATCATGGAGACACGCTTGCGCTTTAGCAGAAGGAAGGAATGTGTCTCTAAAGGTAGAATCCCTCTTATCTGCTTGTTTAAAAAGAGCTTGAACTTCAGCACTACTCTTAAATGCAGCTTGGGAATATCCAACCTCTGGATTGGTTTGTAAAGAAGTATAAAAGGGGGAATATACAGCTTGCCTACCACCTAGGTTGGTTATAGTTCCATCAAAATCAGAAAATACGAGGAATTCAGGCATGTGTTGCTCGAAAAGACCATATACTGAAATTATAGTATAAACAATCCGATTAGCACAAAACATGAGCAAAAATGAGGAGTTATTATCACTAACCTATTGAGATAGCAAACGTTTTACTACTTCTTGATCAGAAAATTTGTGTTTTACTTGTCCGATTTGTTGATAAGCCTCATGCCCTTTTCCAGCAATGAGAATAATATCGTCTTGAGCTGCTTCACTTAAAGCAAAATGAATCGCTTCTTCTCTATTGGCTTGTTTGGTGACTGAAATAGTAGACGGGATGCCTTGAACAATATCCTCGATAATTAAATCGGGCACTTCACTGCGAGGATTATCACTGGTCACTACTATTTTATCCGCATAAAGGCTAGCGACCTTGCCCATAATAGGGCGTTTGCTTTTGTCTCTATCACCACCACAACCAAAAACCACCCATAAACGCCCTTGTTTAATTTGATTTAAGGTAGTGAGGACATTTTCCAATGCATCCGGAGTATGCGCGTAATCCACTAACACATAGGGTTTGCTGGCCACAATTTCCATACGGCCTGGAGCCGATTTTAATTGCTTCATGACGTGAACGACTTGTTCTATAGAGTAACCACTTGCCAATAAACTCGTAAAAATAGCGAGGCTATTGTAGATATTAAATTGCCCCAAGGCTTGGATTTGTATGCTATGTTCACCCCATGGTGAATGCGTGTTAATCGTTGTACCTTGTATGTCCATGTGCCAATCGACTGCCCTGATTTCTGCTTGGTCATGCAAACCATAAGTTAATACTTTTACTTGTGGTTTAATCACATCTTGCATCAGCTGATGATAAGGATCGTCTTGATTCACAATGGCATATTGCAATTCGGGCCGTGCGAATAATAAAGCTTTAGCAGCACCATATTCTTCCATGGTGTGATGATAGTCCAAATGATCTAAAGTTAAATTAGTATATAAAGCTTGATTAAACTCTATCGCATCGACTCGATGTTGACTTAAAGCGTGTGAAGAGACCTCCATGCACACGTATTCAATGCCTTGCTGTTGGTATTCATGCATTAATTTTTGCAGGCATAAAGCATCCGGAGTAGTGATATTCAAAGGTTTTAATGCATTAACCTCTCCCTCCCCTATTGTGCCTATGTAAGCCGACTTATGGCCTAACAGTGAATGGGCTTGCGCTAATTGATAGGCAATTGTGGTTTTACCATTAGTTCCTGTCACGCCAATAACCTGCATGTTCGCGCTAGGATTTTTATAAAAGCGTTTCGCAACCGCTCCTAAGTATTCTGCTAACTGTGGAATGGCTACGCAGGGTATTTCTTTAGGTAAATTAGCCGTATCAAAATGCGCCGGCTCATAGGCAATGGCTACTGCGCCTGCACTAATTGCTTTATTAATAAATTGCCGACCATCCGCTGCTGCACCTGGATAGGCGATAAACAAATCACCTGTTTGGATTGAGCGACTATCATTCTGTAAACCTTGTACAATACAATCATGCGCTAATTCAGTTTTAAGCCAAGGTTTTAATAGTTCGGATAAGTTCATTATCTTGTCCTAGGTTCATTAAGCGGTTGTATCATCAGTAGGTACATTAAATAATCGTAAGGCCCCTGCCATCACTTTAGAAAATAATGGTGCGGCAACTGCTGCTGCATAGTATCCTTTGCGGGAAGGTTCATGAATCACGACTACAACTATAAATTTGGGTTTGGATACTGGCGCTATGCCCATAAAACTGGCGGTATAACGTCGATCTTTATAACCATCTTTACCCGCAACTCGCGCCGTCCCAGTTTTTCCCGCCACCCGATAACCAGGAACTCGCGCATCACGACCTGTTCCTTCTTTACTTAATACCGCTTCCATCATACTTAATACTTGTTCTGCAGTTTTGGTTTGGATGACTTGGACTGGCGGATTGCTGGTATCATTATGAATGAGGGTTACTGGCCGTAACTGACCTTTGTTTGCAAACACTAAACCCGCTTTCGCAAGTTGTAAAGCCGTCACGGAAACACCATAACCAAAACCTAAAGTCGCTAATACGAAAGGATTGGCATCTTTCACCTTGACCATGCCCCCTTCACTCTCGCCAGGATAAGCACTTTCTGTACGTTGAGCAAAACCACAACGTTGTAAAAGACCGATTAATTGTTCGGGTGGGCTGGCTAAAACCATTTTGGTTACGCCAACGTTACTCGAGTGTTGGAGCACGCCGGTAACATCTAAAACACCGTAATTGTGGATATCGCGGACCGTTCTACCATGCACCGTCATCCAACTCGGGTTGGTATCAATAATGGTGTCTGGGGTAAACAGCCCTGTTTCTAATGCGCTGGCAATACTAAACGGTTTAATGACAGAACCTGGTTCGAAGGTATCAGTTAACGCTCGGTTTCTATAACTTTCGCGATCATAACGACCACGTGAGTTAGGATTATACGAAGGCACATTGGCCATAGCCAAAATTTCTCCGTTTTCGGTATCTAACACCACTACCGTTCCGGATTTAGCCGCAAATTCTTCTACGGTTTTATATAATTCACTGTAAGCCAAGTATTGCAAACGACGATCGATGCTCAAAGCCAATTCATGACCGGGGCGTGGTTCTTTTAATACGCCTAATTCTTCGATAATCCGGCCGGTGCGATCTTTAATCACCCTTTTTTTACCTACTACGCCCATTAACCAATCTTGGTAGGCCAACTCAATACCTTCCAAGCCTTGATCATCAACATTAGTAAACCCTATCAATTGGGAAATACTATCGGAGTCTGGATAGTAGCGTTTAAACTCTTTTTGGAAATTGATGCCCGGAATTTTTAAGGCTTCAATTTTTTTAGAAAGCGTTGGGGGTAACTGTCTTTGTAAATAGAGAAATTCTTTATTTTCCGCATCGACAATTTTTCGACTTAAACTTTTAGGCGTTAAATTAAGATATTTAGCTAACTGCATGAATTGATCTTCATCAGGCGAAAATTCTTTGGGATTTACCCAAACGGATTCAACTGGAGTGCTAATCGCCAAAGGCGTGCCATTGCGGTCGGTGATCATGCCACGATAAGCAGGAATGGCTACGGTACGCAAACTGCGAGCATTACCTTGGCCTTGCAAAAATTGGCGGTGTAAAACCGTGAGATCTAACATGCGCCATATCAAGATAAGCAAAATGACAGTGAAAAAGGCAGCAACGATCATTAGCCTAGCAAGATGGCGCGATTTTTTCATAGCTCACTACTCAAATCTTCAAAATGAAGAAAGTTAATCATTGCGCATGTAACAAGAAAGTGTTTTTAACATTTGGCAAAGTCATTTTTAATTTTTTAATTGCCATTTCTTCCACTCGCGCAGGAGTTGCAAGACTAGCTTGCTCTAGTAATAACTGACCCCATTGTAATTGCAAGTGGTGGTTTTGTTGTTCTTCTTGTTCCAGCTGGCTAAAAGTAGACCGATATGAATTAGTACTGTAAATCACGGCTAAAGCACTTAGTAGCACAGCAGCTAACAACGCGATTAACATATACAATGATTTTGACATGTGCATATCTGCCAATTGTCCATTAAATAAATTACCTTGATTGATAACTTTTGCTGCAGCGTTCATGCTAATTTCTCCCCAATCCTAAGTACTGCACTACGGGCTCTTACATTATCTTTAACCTCAGTGTCCTGAGGCATTATGGCTTTACCAATTCGTTTAAAATTTGATTTCATATCTTCATATCTCATCGGGACTTCTTTGGGGGGTCTTATCCCCTGTTCTTTATCGCGCATAAATTGTTTTACTATTCGATCCTCTAAGGAGTGAAAACTAATCACCGCTAGACGACCTCCTGGAGCTAGTACCTCTAAACATTGTTCTAAACAAGTTTTGAGATCATTAAGCTCTTGGTTCACATGTATGCGAATGGCTTGAAAAACGCGTGTGGCAGGATGTTTATGCTTTTCCCATTTAGGATTAGCTTCTTTTACAACTTCAGCTAATTGTAGCGTCGTAGAAAATGGAGTGGCTTTTCTCGCTTCAACAATAGCCCGAGCTATCCTTCCAGCAAACCGTTCTTCACCATACACTCTAAACACTTGAGCTAACTCTTCTACTTCTGCTGTATTTACAAACTCTGCAGCACTCATTCCTTGAGTCCTATCCATGCGCATGTCCAAGGGACCTTGTTGCATGAAACTAAAACCTCTTTCAGCATTATCTAGCTGGGGTGAGGAAACCCCTAAATCCAACAAAATTCCGTCAACTTGTCCTAGCACTTGCGCTTGGTTTGCAAATTCTGCAAGTTTTGCAAAGGAGCCTTGAAAAACATGGAAGCGTTTATCCTGGCTAAAATGATCTTGGGCGTATTGTATGGCCTCTAGATCCTTATCAATTGCAAACAACCTTCCCTGCGCAGCTAAATGCTTTAAAATCTCTTTACTATGCCCACCGCGACCAAAAGTACCATCAAAATAAGTACCATCGCCTTTTATTGCTAATCCTTGTATTGCTTCATTGAGCAATACTGATTGATGTACAGCCATTTATTTACCACTACAAAGAAAACGTTTTCATCTCATCTGGTAGGCTATCCGTTCTGGCTACTTCTTCTGCTAGCCATTGTTCACGCATAGACCCCCATAACTCATTATCCCAAACTTCAAATTTATTCCCTTGTCCTATCATCACCACTTCTTTATTCAAACGTGCATAATTTCGCAATATGTTAGGCAGCAGAATGCGACCATTGGCATCCACTTCTAAATCCGTTGCATGACCAATTAATAAGCGTTGGATTCTGCGGGCTGCGGCATTGAAGCTGGGTAATTTCTGCAAATTGTCTTCAATGATTTGCCATTGCGCTGCGGGGTAGAGTAATAAACAGGTTTCTTCGGGATCAATGGTGACAACCAAAGGGATTCTACCTTCAGCGCTCAACTCATTGCGGTAACGAGTTGGAATCGCTAGGCGACCTTTAGTATCCAAATTGATCTCATTTATTCCACGAAACATGTTGTTTCTCCAGGTGAAGAAAAACTTCCTCCACAATTTCCCACTTTTTTATTATTTTACTCCACTTTTATACACTATAGGAACACATTTCTCCATGCGTCAAGGCAAAAACCCACTTTTTTGTTAATTTGCATAGGAGGGTGAGCGAGGCGTGATTATAAATTAAACATGGAAGCAATGAAATAGACAACTACCTGATAAAACAATCGTAGAATGTAGGTTGGGTC
>SCSO01000129.1 GCA_004297865.1 Legionella sp. | reverse complement strand
GCTAAATTGGACCGCATCTTCTTACATCGTTTTCTAGCACTGCCTATCTTTTTTGGTCTGATGTATGTGATGTTTTTATTTGCCATTAACATTGGGGGCGCTTTCCAAGATTTTTTTGATATTAGTACGGACACCATTTTTGTTAAAGGGACTGCCTGGTTATTACATCAATGGCAGGCACCTAATTGGACTATCGCTTTATTAGCTAATGGTATAGGTAAAGGAATTAACACGACACTCACTTTCATCCCGGTGATTGCCTCGATGTTTTTCTTTTTATCTTTATTGGAAACTTCAGGCTATATGGCCCGAGCGGCTTTTGTGGTCGATAAAGCCATGCGAGCGATGGGTTTGCCTGGCAAGTCCTTCGTTCCCATGATTGTAGGCTTTGGCTGTAATGTTCCGGCAATTATGGCAGCTCGTACCTTAGATTCTGAACGAGATCGTCTATTAACGGTTATGATGAGTCCTTTCATGTCCTGTAGTGCTCGCTTGGCTATTTATGCGGTATTTGTAGCCGCATTTTTCCCGAGTGGCGGACAAAATATTGTCTTCTCTTTATATCTTATTGGTATTCTTATGGCAGTATTGACTGGTTTTCTTCTACGAAAAACAGTGCTCAAAGGCAATGCCTCACCTTTAATCCTAGAATTACCGGCTTATCATAAACCGACGCTCAAACGTTTATTGAAAGAAACGTCCATGCGACTGCGATATTTCGTATTCCGCGCGGGGCGTTTAATTACACCCATTTGTCTTATTTTGGGAGGTTTAAATGCGATTACTGTACAAGGGGGCGTCAGTGCTGGAGACGCTAGCACGGAATCACTGCTTTCATTCTTAGGTCAATGGATTACGCCTTTATTTTCGCCCATGGGAATTACTCAGGACAATTGGCCGGCTACGGTCGGATTGTTAACGGGGATGTTAGCGAAAGAAGTAGTGGTAGGGACTTTAAATTCTTTATATGCGCAAGTAGGGCATTTAGGTGAAATCGCGGTAGCTCAGTTTGATTTATGGGCTGGCTTAAAAGCCGCACTGTGGTCTATTCCGCAAAATCTGGCTGGATTGGGTTCTGCATTGGTTAATCCTGTATTAGCTAGTGCTGCTGATAATGAGGTATCCCAATCAGTATATGGCATGATGATGAATCGTTTTGATGGTCAAGTCGGAGCTTACGCTTATTTACTGTTTATTTTACTCTACATTCCTTGTGTATCGACCATGGCAGTAATTCGCCAAGAAGCGAATCAAAAGTTAATGTGGATTTCAATTGTTTGGTCTTTTATTGTGGCTTATGCCGCGGCGGTCTTATTCTATCAAATAGGTAAATTTATCGAACATCCACAGCAAAGTCTTTTATGGGTTAGTGGAATTTTGCTAAGCCTGCTACTGATATTAGGTAGTTTTCGGTTCATTTCTTTAGGAAAGCCTCATGCTCTTGCAAATACGTGATTTCATTCATAATGCCGGAGTGGTGAGCACTCAACAATTAACTCGCGAATTTCGTGTGGATCTTCCTGCCTTACAACCCATGTTGGACTTGCTGATGCGAAAAGGCTTTATCAGTAAATGCAATCAACAAGCGAATTGCCAAAGCAGCTGTTTTAAATGCCGCAGCCAGTCCATTGAATATTATCAAATCTCCCTTCCATGATTGGCTCAAGCCATAAAATTGGGCTAATATAGATCTATGACCTATATGTGAGGCAAGTAAAGTGGCTGATACCCCAGTAGACTATCGTAAAGCGATTATGGAAGAAGACTTAAATGATCCAGCCACTTTGATGCAACGTGTCCATCAAATGTGGTGGCATTGGGCGGATTTTCATATTTACATTGTTTCTCCTCAGATTGAGATCATTAACCCCCCTATAATTATTCCTGCCGAGCCTATACCCGGAAGCACAGAATACGAGTTTGTTTACACAATCCATGATTTTGGGAATAAGTTATCGACCTCTAAAGCAGAAGACATGTATAGCGCTGGGATGTCCATGTACAAGTTATATCAAACCATTGAAAAAATGGTGGCTCTTGTTATCGAGCGTCTTGAAAGAAGTGGCGTTGGACCTGCTGATGAAGCGCAAGTGGCTTTTGAAGGGCACCAACTCCCACAAAGAAAAGCCTTCGAATCGATTATCAATTTGACCTATAACCTCGTAGTTACCAATTTTGATCCGGGCTATTGGGGTGAAAATTATCTGCAGACAGTGAAACGTGTCGCTGATAAAGGTTATGGTTATCCCACAGAAACACCTCGGGATACTTATAAAACTCCTCGTACTTCTACTTCTTCTGGTATTAAACGTTAAACGTCTTATACTCCAAAATTCTTTTAGCCAGGATGGCCTGGCTTTATTTTGTCCATTTAAAGTAATAATCAAACTCCTTTGGGAAAATTCTTGACCAGGATGCAATTTTCCTTAGTGACTTAACTTTGCGGGATAAAAACAGAATGTTATACTTTGCTGTCGGGCATTGAAGATTTGCTATTTTTGATTGTTTGATTACTTTTTTTAAATGAGGAAGAAACCCATAGTGAATAAGAAAAGACCAGTTAATCTTGATTTAACCAGCATGAAATTTCCTCCCATGGCAATAGCTTCAATATTGCACAGAATCTCAGGCATTGTATTATTTTTATTTTTACCTTTCATTTTATGTCTTTTTGCTAAGTCTTTGCATTCAACTGAGGGCTTTGCACAAATGCAACTAATGCTTACGCAACCTCTGTATAAACTCATTCTTTGGGGTTTTAGTGTGGCCATGATTTATCACGTTATTGCTGGATTTAGACACATTGTTATGGATGTGGGCATTGGTGATCACCTCAGTGCGGGCCGTCATAGCGCGATTGCAGTCATAGCCCTTGCACTCATTTCAGCAATTTTTCTAGGAATTTGGATATGGTAACAAATGTCACTAGCTTAACAGGCAATGGTTTAAAAGATTGGTTGATTCAACGCGTTACTGCTGTTTATTTTGCTGCTTATACCTTATTTATATTGGGGTTTTTATTATGCCATTCCACTTTAAGTTTTGAACAATGGCATGAATTATTTAGCTGTCCAGCGATGCAAATCGCTACAGTTATTGCTTTATTGGCTTTAACTCTCCATGCCTGGGTAGGCATTTGGACGGTGACTACAGATTATATTAAATGTACGGCTTTACGATTGACTGTACAGCTCACGGTTCTTTTATGGCTTCTGGGGCAGTTTCTCTGGGGCTTAATGATAGTTTGGGGACAATAAGATGACGATTGCACGTTACACCTTTGATGCAGTGATTATCGGCGCCGGCGGCGCTGGAATGCGTGCAGCACTTCAAATGGCGAACTCAGGTTTAAAGGTCGCGCTCTTATCAAAAGTATTTCCTACCCGTTCACACACTGTGTCCGCACAAGGTGGTATTACTGCCGCATTGGGTAATGCAGATGTCGATGATTGGCGTTGGCATATGTATGATACAGTGAAAGGCGCAGATTACATTGGCGATCAAGATTGCATCGAATATCTATGTAAGACAGGTCCTGAAGCGGTTTATGAATTAGAACATATGGGTTTGCCGTTTTCGCGAATGGATAATGGTAAAATATATCAACGACAATTTGGTGGCCAATCCAAAAATTTTGGAGGCGAGCAAGCCGCAAGAACTTGTGCAGCAGCAGATCGTACTGGACATGCGTTATTACATACCTTATATCAGCAAAATTTAAAGGCGAAAACCCATGTTTTTAGCGAATGGTATGCGCTGGATTTGGTGAAAAATGCTCATGGACGAATCGGTGGTGTAACTGCCATGAATATTGAAACAGGCGAAGTCGTTTGTTTCCAAACTCGAGTGTGTATCTTAGCAACGGGTGGTGCAGGGCGTATTTATCAATCGACTACTAATGCCTTTATTAATACAGGTGATGGTTTTGGTATGGCTTTGCGCGCTGGCATTCCTTTGCAAGACATGGAAATGTGGCAATTCCATCCTACCGGAATAGTCGGGGCAGGCACTTTAGTCACCGAAGGATCTCGTGGTGAAGGTGGTTATCTCATCAATAAAGACGGTGAACGTTTTATGGAGCGTTACGCTCCACGAGTGAAAGATTTAGCTTCGCGCGATGTGGTGGCACGTTCAATGGCTTTAGAAATGCGCGCAGGTAAAGGCTTTGACCCGGGTGGCGTAGATTATGTGAAATTAAAGCTAGATCATTTAGGCGCTGATTTAATTAAATCACGTCTTCCAGGGATTCGTGAGTTGTCCATTAAATTTGCCGGTGTGGATCCCATTGAGGAGCCTATCCCAGTAGTTCCAACTTGTCATTACAGCATGGGGGGTATACCTACCAATATGTATGGCCAAGTGATTACCAAAGCTGATGGCAAAGAGCACCAAGTTGAAGGATTATATGCCGTAGGCGAGTGTGCCTGCGTATCGGTTCATGGGGCTAACCGTTTAGGTGGGAATTCGCTCTTAGACTTAGTGGTCTTCGGTCGAGCTGCAGGTTTACATGTGGAAGAATTATGGCAATCTAACCATCTTCCTGATCTGACTTATCTTAGCGAAGATGATGTAGCGGTTTCCTTAGCTCGTTATAATCGTTGGGAGCAATCTACCGAAGGGGAGCAGCCTTCTGTTATTCGGGATGAGATGCAAAAGGTGATGCAAGAAGATTTTGGGGTATTCCGTACTGGAGAGATCATGGCTTCAGGCCTAAAACGTTTACAAGCATTACGTGAGCGTTTGGCCCATGCGAAATTAGAAGATAAAAGCCATATCTTTAATACCGATAGAGTCAGTGCTTTAGAATTAGATAATCTTATGGCTACCGCTTATGCTACAGCGCAATCTGCTTTAGCAAGGACTGAAAGTAGAGGTGCTCATAGCCGTGAAGATTATCCTGAACGCGATGATGTGAATTGGATTAAACATACATTGTACTTTGAGGAAGGTGAGGTGATAGATTATCGCCCAGTGAATAAATCACCTAAATACATCGAGCCTTTTGAGCCGAAAGAACGTGTTTACTAAAGAGGATCCGTCATGGCTGATACAAGAAGTTTGACCTTGTCAATTTATCGCTATAATCCTGAGGTGGATACTAAACCTTATATGAAAGATTATAAGATAGATATTCCCGCTAAAAGTGATCCTATGGTGCTCACTTTACTTGAGCGTTTAAAATCAGAACAGGATTCAACCATTACTTACCGTCGTTCTTGTCGCGAAGGGGTTTGTGGTTCCGACGGAATGAACATTAATGGTACTAATGGCTTGGCCTGCATTACCCATTGGTCGGATTTGAATTCTGATACCATTGTGCTGCGTCCTTTACCTGGATTTCCAGTTATTCGTGACCTGGCAGTGGACATGTCTCAGTTTTATCATCAATATGAGCGCATAGAACCTTATTTACAAAATGATGATATACCCCCGGCGCAGGAGCGTTTGCAATCTCCAGAAGAGCGTGCGCAATTAGATGGTCTATACGAATGTATTTTATGTGCTTGTTGCACTAGTTCTTGCCCTTCATTTTGGTGGAATCCTGAAAAGTTCGTGGGGCCTGCAGGCTTATTGCAAGCAAGACGATTTTTAGCGGACAGCCGTGATAAAGCAACGCAACATCGATTGGACAAATTACAAGATCCATTTAGTGTATTTCGTTGTCGTACCATTATGAATTGTACAAATGTTTGCCCGAAAGGACTCAATCCAACGCAAGCGATTGCGAAAATTCGCACCCAAATGTTGTCACAAGAAACTTAACAATAGGTAATAATAGTATTATTACCACGTAGAGAGACTTTGTGTGCTGCTAAATCCTTGGAGAATACAATATGAGTGGTTCCGATCTGCAAAATGAATGGGCTTCTTCCTATTTATCTGGCGGAAGTATGGCTTATGTGGATAGTCTTTATGAAGATTATCTGAAAGATCCTAACTCCGTACCTGCCGATTGGAAGGCTGTATTCAGTGCTTTACCGCAGGTGAATGGCGCTCTTAAAGAGGTTCCGCATCGAGACATTCGCGAGTATTTTTTGCAGAACGCCGATAAAAAAATTACCAATGTTATCGAGTCTGCGGACAGCAAACAATATGAAGTGGCAAATCTAGTGAATGCTTTTAGATCTAAGGGACATTTGGCAGCAAAATTGGATCCTTTAGAATTAAGTCCTCCCCAGTTTGTGCCGAGCTTGGAGTTGGCCTACCATCATTTAAGTGACGCAGATAAAAATCGTACTTTTTTTGCGGGCACTTCATTTAATGGCCCAGAAATGCCCCTAGGTAAAATTTATGATGATCTACGTAAAACCTATTGCGGTAGTATCGGTATTGAATACATGTACATTTCTAATCAGGTGGAGACCCAATGGTTCCAACAAAAAATGGAATCTTCTTTAGGGCGTCCTGATTTTGATAAAGACAAAAAAATCAAAATTCTTAAAGACCTAATTTCTGCTGATGGATTAGAGCGTTATTTGGGTACCCGTTATGTGGGACAAAAACGTTTCTCCTTAGAAGGCGGTGATTCACTCATTCCCATGATGCAAGAAATCATCACTAAAGCGGGAACTGATGGCGTTAAAGAAGTCGTTATAGGTATGGCGCATCGTGGACGTTTAAACGTTTTAGTGAACGTTTTAGGTAAAGAGCCCGGAGAACTTTTCCAAGAGTTTGAAGGAAAAATCAAATACGATCGTACCGGTGATGTGAAATATCATCTAGGGTATTCGTCTAATATCCGTACCGAATCGGGTTCTGTGGTGCATTTAGCACTGGCATTTAATCCTTCTCATTTAGAAATTATTGGTCCAGTAGTTGAAGGGTCTGTACGTTCGCGCCTTAGACGTCGCAATGATTTGCAAGAGAAAAACACAGTAATGCCTGTGGTCATTCACGGGGATGCTGCATTCTGTGGCCAGGGTGTGGTTATGGAAACCTTTAACTTTTCCCAAGCTCGCGGCTATGCTACCGGCGGAACAGTGCATATAGTCATTAATAATCAAATTGGCTTCACCACGAGTAATCCTTTAGATTCTCGTTCCACACATTATTGTACTGATATCGCTAAAATGGTGGAAGCTCCGATTATTCATGTGAACGGTGATGATCCGGAGGCTGTTGTTTTTGCCACCGAAATGGCTTTTGATTTCCGTATGAAGTTCCATCGTGATGTGGTGATCGATTTAGTTTGTTACCGCCGTCAAGGACATAATGAAGCAGACGAACCGGCGGTCACGCAACCGACGATGTACAAAAAAATTAAATCCATGGGACCGTTGCGCGAAAAGTACGCTGCCCAATTGATCGATGCAGGCTTATTGACGAAAGAAGAGGAAGAAAAATTCATTAACTCTTATCGTGATGGTCTAGATCAGGGAAAAACCATATTAAACGTTGTTCACGAAGATTATGAAGGTCGTTATTCCATTGACTGGACTCCTTATATCAATGGAAAGTGGACAGACAAAGTGTCAACTACTATCACTAAAGCTGAAATGCTTAAATTAGCTAAGCAATTAAGTGAACTACCTAAGGGTTTTAAATTACATCCTGTCGTAAAAAAACTTTTAGAAGATCGTGAAAAAATGGTTGCCAATGAAATTCCCATGAACTGGGGATTTGCGGAAACCATGGCTTATGCCAGTTTGCTACAAGAAGGCTATGGTATAAGACTTTCTGGCCAGGATTGTGGCCGCGGAACTTTCGCGCATCGCCATGCTGTGTTACACGACGTAGAAAGTGGAGAGAGTTATATTCCTTTAGAAAAAATCTCTACTGCCATCAATCGTCCTTTTGAAGTGATAGATTCGGTACTTTCTGAAGAAGCGGTATTGGCTTTTGAATACGGTTTTGCTTCTTCTGAGCCTTCTTTCTTAGTGCTTTGGGAAGCTCAATTTGGGGATTTCGCTAACGGTGCTCAAGTGGTTATCGACCAATTTATCAGTTCTGGTGAGCAAAAATGGGGACGTCTCTGTGGTCTGGTCATGTTATTGCCCCATGGTTATGAAGGCCAAGGTCCAGAACATTCATCAGCCCGTTTAGAACGTTATTTACAACTTTGTGCACAGCATAATATTCAAGTCTGTACTCCAACTACCCCAGCGCAGATTTTCCATTTATTACGTCGACAAGTGATTCGTGATTTTCGTAAGCCTTTAATCGTGATGACTCCGAAAAGTTTATTACGCCATAAACTAGCGGTTTCACCCTTGGAAGACCTAATGAAAGGGCGTTTCCATACAGTGATTCCAGAAATTGATGAACTAGCTGCACAAAAAGTAACAAAAGTGGTGTTATGTTGTGGTAAAGTTTATTATGATTTATTACAAGCGCGCCGTGAGCAAAAATTAAATCATATTGCGATCATCCGTATTGAACAATTATATCCATTTCCCAAGAAAGCATTGACTGCTGAATTGGATAAGTATCCTAAAGCCAAACAAATCGTTTGGTGTCAGGAAGAGCCACAAAACCAAGGTGTTTGGTTCTCATCACAGCATAATATGAAAGATTGTTTACGTGAGGATCAATATTTAGTTTATGCAGGAAGAGAGTTTGCCGCAGCTCCAGCAGTAGGAAGTTCGGCTTTGCACGCGCAGCAACAACAAGCTTTAATTGAGCAAGCATTGTTGAGCTAATAATACACTTTATAAAGAGAGAAGGTAAAACCATGTCTATTGAAGTCAAAGTACCTGTTCTGCCTGAGTCAGTAGCTGATGCAACGGTGGCTGCATGGCATAAAAAAGTGGGTGATAAGGTCACTCGTGATGAAAATTTAGTGGATCTCGAAACCGATAAAGTGGTGCTCGAAGTTCCTGCACCTGCAGATGGCGTGATTGCTGAGATTTTATTCAAGCAAGGAGACACGGTCACTTCAGGGCAATTACTTGCAAAGATCACTGAGGGCGCAGTAGCAGCTCCTGCAAAAGAAGAAAAGCCTGCGGAAAAAGAATCTGCGAGCAAAGCTGCAACTAACAAAGAGCCAGTCAGCGCGCATGAAGACAAATCCACCAGTCCTGTAGTACGTCGTATGCTAGCAGAAAATGATTTGCAGCCCGGCGATATTCAAGGCACCGGAAAAGATGGTCGGATTACCAAAGAAGACGTCATTTCTTATATAGAATCCCATCGAGAAAAATCAAAACCAACTGCGGCGGCTAAGCCAGCGGCTGTTGCCAGCGTTCCTATGGGGGCTCGTGAAGAGCGTCGTGTACCAATGACCCGCTTAAGAGCGAAAATTGCTGAGCGACTTTTAGAGGCGCAGCATAACGCAGCCATGTTGACCACCTTTAATGAAGTCAATTTAAAAGCAGTCATGGATTTACGGGCGCAATACAAAGATGTCTTTGAGAAGAAACACGGGGTTAAATTAGGCTTTATGTCCTTTTTCACTAAAGCAGTAGTGGAATCATTAAAACGTTTTCCTGCAGTGAATGCCTCTATTGATGGACAAGATATTGTGTATCATGGCTTTTATGACATTGGTATTGCAGTATCCACTGAGCGTGGCCTCGTAGTGCCCGTGATTAGAGATGCAGATCAATTAAGTTTAGCGGAAATTGAATTGGCGATTAACGATGTGGCAACTAAAGCGCGCCAAGGTAAATTATCTATGGAAGAGATGCAAGGCGGCACCTTCACCATTACTAACGGTGGAGTTTTTGGATCATTATTAGCAACACCTATCATCAATCCTCCACAAACCGGTATTTTAGGTATGCATAAGATTGAAGAACGACCCGTAGTCGTGAATGGTGAAATTGTGATTCGTCCTATGATGTATGTGGCCTTATCTTACGATCATCGTTTAATTGATGGTAAAGATTCCGTGCAATTTTTAGTAAGCGTTAAAGAAATACTAGAAGATCCGGCTCGTCTCGTACTCAATGTTTAATCAGTAAGGTTAACTGCAAAACCCGCGTTGCCGGGTTTTGCTTTTTAAAAGGTAATGAATAATGAATTTACATGAATATCAAGCTAAGCAATTACTAGCCAGCTACGGTTTACCCACTCCACGTGGCGTAGTTGCTTACTCTGTTGAAGAAGCATTACAAGCTGCAGCTAGTTTATCCACACCACGTTGGGTGGTTAAAGCCCAAGTACATGCCGGTGGTCGTGGTAAAGCCGGTGGCGTTAAATTAGTGGCTACTAAAGATGAATTAGCCGCAGCGGTTAAAGCCTTACTAGGTACTCGTTTAGTGACCTATCAAACAGATGCTAGAGGTCAACCTGTGAATTCGGTATTAGTCGAAGAGACATGTGACATTGGCCGAGAATTATATCTCGGTGCAGTAGTGGATCGCTCTAGTCGTCGTATAGTGATTATGGCTTCAACAGAAGGTGGTGTTGAGATTGAGAAAGTAGCTGAAGAAACTCCGGAAAAATTATTTAAGGTGATCGTTGATCCTTTGGTTGGTGTAATGCCTTTCCAAGCACGTGATGTTGGATTTAAATTAGGTCTTGATGAAAATCAAATCAAACAATTTACGCAACTCATGGTGGGTTTAGGTAAAATGTTTACAGACTGCGATTTAAGTTTATTAGAGATTAATCCTTTAGTCGTTACCAAATCCGGACAACTACTCTGTCTAGACGGAAAAATCAGTATTGATGGCAATGCTTTATATCGTCATCCTAAATTGAAAGAAATGCGCGACACCTCCCAAGAAGACGCTAGTGAAAACCGTGCCAGCGAATGGGAACTCAATTACATTCCTTTAGATGGAACTATTGGTTGTATGGTGAATGGTGCTGGTTTAGCGATGGCTACTATGGATGTGATTAAATTACATGGTGGTGAACCTGCGAATTTCTTAGACGTTGGTGGTGGTGCAACTAAAGAACGTGTTAGTGAAGCTTTGAAAATCATTTTATCCGATGAAAAAGTGAAAGGTATTTTAGTGAATATCTTCGGTGGTATTGTGCGTTGCGATTTGATTGCTGATGGAATTCTCGCTGCGGTAAAAGAAGTTGATGTAAAAATTCCTGTAGTCGTCAGACTTGAGGGTAATAATGCCCAATTAGGCGCGGATATTTTAAATAAAAGCGATTTGAATGTGATCGCTGCAACCAGTTTAACTGATGCAGCAAAGAAAATTGTGGCCGCAGTCGCTTAATAGAGATCGCTAAAGCATGCCCTAAATAAAACGAAAGACTTAGGGCACTAACTAAATTTCGAGGTTAACAATGAGTGTATTAGTTAATAAACAAACCAAAGTATTATGTCAGGGGTTTACTGGCAAACAAGGTACTTACCATTCTGAACAAGCGATTGCCTATGGTACGCGTATGGTTGGGGGCGTGACTCCGGGTAAAGGTGGGCAAATGCATTTAGGCCTGCCCGTTTTTAATACCATGCGTGAAGCGATGGAAGAGACTCATGCTGATGCAACGGTGATCTATGTGCCAGCTCCTTTTTGTAAAGATTCTATTTTAGAAGCAGCGGATGCAGGAATTAAATTGATTGTTTGTATTACGGAAGGAGTTCCTGTTTTAGATATGTTGCAGGTCAAAGTGTATCTAGAAAATAATACAGAAGCTCGTTTAATCGGTCCTAACTGCCCCGGAATTATCACTCCTGGCGAATGTAAAATTGGTATTATGCCTGGTTCCATTCATTTGCCTGGTAAAGTAGGGATCGTGTCTCGTTCTGGTACTTTGACTTACGAAGCAGTAAAACAAACCACAGATAAAGGATTTGGACAAAGTACTTGTATCGGTATCGGTGGTGATCCTATTCCAGGAACTAACTTTATTGATGCCTTGGCTCTATTCGAAAAAGATCCACAAACCGAAGCCATTATTATGGTAGGTGAAATCGGTGGATCTGCAGAAGAAGAAGCAGCAGAATACATTAAATCCAATGTGAAAAAACCCATTGTATCTTATATTGCTGGAGTGACAGCACCTGCGGGTAAACGTATGGGTCATGCTGGTGCTATCATTTCTGGCGGGAAAGGAACTGCTAAGGAAAAATTTGCCGCTTTAGAAGCTGCGGGAGTAAGAACTGTACGTTCTCCAGCAGAATTAGGTGATGCTATTGCAGAAGTGACTGGTTGGTAATTATTTTTTAAGGAATTTTATGGACAATTTCAAAAATTTAGCCGGTATCAGAAGAGATTATGGTGCTCTTAGCTTAAATGAAGAAGTTGTCCTAGATGATCCTATCGCGCAATTTGAAAGTTGGTTTGCTGAAGTATTAGAAAAGGAACGCCATGATCCTACAGCCATGGTTTTGTCCACCGTG
>SCSO01000128.1 GCA_004297865.1 Legionella sp. | reverse complement strand
TCGTTTTTCTAATAAAGCGGCCTCGAAAAAAATCCCACTGCGACTGATGGCATGCATTAATGCAGTCGGTAATTCAGCAAGGGTAGTTACTGAATTTAAAATTAATTTAATTTGCTGATAAACCCCTTCAGGAATCTTAGTTAAGCTATTGACTTGACTAAATAATTCAAATAAATGCGTTGCTGGCGCTTGTTTAGGTAATGCCTCTAACAATGCCGCTTGTAATATGGCTTTAGAAGAAGCCTGATTGCTTATTTCCAGAACCAATTCTTCATGATTATCCAATACTCGCACATCCAATAAGTGCCCTGTACTAAATTGGGCAGAGTTTTTAGTTTTAAAATATTGTCCATTAATATTCAGCATGAGTTCCTCAGCGTTAGCCGAGGTCACCACCGCTTTTAAAATCTGACCGACGTAGAAATCATGTAGGGGTTTCTCCAGTTTTATCTCTTGAGCAACGCTTAGATGCGTGTCGGTGGCTTTATTAATTTCTACAGTCATACATCGTCCTTTCGGTTCAATTTGAATAGGTATATACTCATCCTTTTTAGTATCGGCAGAAAGTTGATTTGCTTTAAAATTAACCAAGAATGGACACCGGATTTCGAACCTAAATTGCTTAATTTCTTTAAGTTTTATGTTTTAAAATCATGAACTTAGTAAATAAATAAAAAAATTGAAAAATTTTGAGTTCAACTGGTCATTAAATAGGGTGCGCTGATGTTAGATCGAGCCAGTGTTGTTGATGAACAATTTGTTAAACGAGTACTGCAAAAGGATTTTCCCACACCTCTCAGTACCATGAGTCCCGCCACTGCAGAATTAAGTAAAAAAATGGCGATTGAACTGTTTGATTCCCAGATTAAATCGCGACTTCTTGATTTAGTAGCTAGGCAATTAAAAGAAAAAGGGCTTTCTTTTTATACCATAGGCAGCAGCGGACACGAGGGTAATGCAGTCTTTGGACAGGTCTTTCGCAGGACGGACATGGCCTTTTTGCATTATCGTTCTGGTGCTTTTTTCATTGAACGTGCTAAACAAATGCCAGGTTTGGATGGCGTTAAAGATATCCTCTTTTCATTAGTAGCCGCAGCTTGTGATCCTATTTCAGGGGGGCGTCATAAGGTATTTGGCAGCGTCCCATTAAATATTCCACCACAAACTTCAACCATTGCCTCTCATCTTCCTAAAGCGCTAGGAACGGCATTGTCAATTACCCGTGCTAAAGAGTTAGGAATTTCTGCTAATCTTGCAGCAGATTCAGTGATTCTCTGTTCCTTTGGTGATGCATCCATCAATCATGCCTCTACGCAGACTACCTTGAATGCTTGTTCATGGATAAGCGAACAAAAATACCCTTTGCCGATTGTTTTTATTTGTGAAGACAACGGAATCGGTATTTCAGTTCCCACCCCTTCAGATTGGGTAGAAAAATCAGTGAGCGCTCGTCCGGGATTTCATTATCTTAGTTGTGATGGACTGAATATCGCCGATATTTATGCTAAAGCCCAAGAAGCAGAATATTTAGCTCGCGTGAAAAAACAACCCGTCTTTTTACACATGCGCTGCGTGCGTTTATTAGGACACGCTGGTTCCGATATTGAATCGCAATACAATACCCAACAAGAGATCGAAGCACGTGAAAGCAACGATCCTTTGTTACATACTGCCGGACTTTTGTATAGAGAAAAGTGGATGAGTCCCAAAGCGATGGTGGAGCTCTACCAAGACAATAAAGCTTTAATTGAAGCGAAAGCTTTAGAAGCAATTCGTGAACCGCGCATGGAAAGTGCAGAGCAAGTCATGGCTTCCTTAATACCCATTGTAAAAGACAAACCTGATTATGCTTTTCCCGATGAAGCGAAAAGAGAACAAGTTTTTGCAGGAGCTTACGCTCAGTTAACCCAGAAACGTAATTTATGTCAGCACATTAATTTTGCTTTAACTGATTTATTAATGCAGTACCCTAATGTGTTAGTCTTCGGGGAAGACGTCAGTAAAAAAGGGGGCGTGTATCGCGTGACTGCTGATTTGCGTGCGCGCTTTGGGCAACGACGTGTCTTTGATACGATTTTAGATGAAACCACTATTTTAGGTACGGCAATTGGTTTAGCGCATAATGGTTTTATTCCCATTCCGGAAATTCAATTTTTAGCCTATTTGCATAATGCCGAAGATCAATTACGTGGTGAAGCCTCAACCCTTTCGTTTTTCTCTAGTGGCCAATATCAAAATCCCATGGTAATTCGCATTGCTTCGTTGGCATATCAGAAAGGTTTTGGTGGACATTTTCATAATGATAACTCGATTGCGATACTACGCGACTTACCGGGCGTGATAGTAGCTTGCCCTTCCAATGGTCCGGATGCAGCGAAGATGTTACGTACCTGTGTTCGTCTCGCTTATAAAGAAGGACGTGTGGTGATCTTTTTAGAACCTATTGCTTTATACATGACTAAAGATCTACATAGTCCTGGAGATAACGAATGGTTGTTTGATTATCCTGCTCCTGAAGAAATGATCGAACCCGGTGAAGTAGGGGTTTACGGTGAAGGAGAAACGGTAATTTTAACTTATGCTAATGGCTATTATTTATCTCGCCAAGCCGCAAAAGTTTTAGCAGAAAAACATGAGATTCCGGTGAAGATTGTTGATCTACGTTGGTTAAGTCCTTTACCTAAAGAAGCTATTTTAAAAGAAGTGGCTAAAGCCAAACGCGTATTAATTGTGGATGAAGGTAGAGAAAGTGCTTCGCTCAGTGAAGGGATAATTACTTTATTGATGGAAGAAGCGTCATCACGGTTGAAAATAAAACGGATTACTGGTAAAGATTGCTTTATTCCGTTGGGTACGGCTTGGCAGTATGTATTACCTAGTCAGGAAAGTATCGTTGAAGCGGTAATCGCGTTACAGGCAGATAAAAGGGAGAAGGAAAGTGGACGACTTGTTGTTTCTTGATGAGCAATTACATGATGATGAACGAATGATTCGCGATAGCGTGACTCGCTTTGTGAATAATGATGTGGTGCCTTTAATGGCAGAGTCTTACGAGCATGCTCATTTCCCTCGTCAACTCATTGAAAAATCTGCTGAGCTAGGTTTATTCGGTTTAACCTTGCCCACAGAATATGGTGGTGCGGAAGCGTCCTATGTGGCTTATGGTTTGGTTTGCCAAGAATTAGAAAAAGGAGACAGTGGTTTACGTAGTTTTGTCTCAGTACAAAGTTCTTTGTGCATGTATCCCATTTTTAAATTTGGTAATGAAGAACAGCGTAAGCGTTATCTTCCTGACATGGCTGCCGGCAAAGTGATCGGTTGTTTTGGTTTGACTGAGCCTGATTCTGGTTCGGATCCCGGCAGCATGCGCACCAATGCTAAAAAAACCGATGGCGGTTGGATTTTAAATGGTGCAAAAATGTGGATCACCAATGCACCTATTGCTGATATAGCCATTGTTTGGGCAAGAACGGATGATGGAATTCGCGGGTTTATTGTAGATACAAAATCTAAAGGCGTTAGTTGCCCGGAGATTAAATTAAAAATGTCGCTGCGCGCATCTATTACCGGTGAATTAGTGTTTGATAATGTCTTTGTCCCTGATGAGAATCTTTTGCCAGGTAGTGAGAAAGGGTTAGGAGCTGCTTTAAGTTGTTTAAGCCAAGCACGTTACGGCATTGCTTGGGGTGCGATGGGTGCTGCGATGGCTTGTTTTGATATTACCCGTGATTATTTATTGGAACGTAAGCAATTTAACAAGCCCCTGGCTTCTTTCCAACTCATTCAAAAAGATTTGGCGGAAATGTATACCGAGATCATCAAAGCGCAATGCATGAATTTGCAAATCGGTAGATTAAAAGAACAGCATCGGGAAACGCCGGTGATGATTTCTTTAGCGAAGGGTAACGCGTGTCGAGAAGCTTTAAATATTGCGCGTAAGTGTAGAAATTTATTAGGTGGCAATGGAATCAGTTTAGAGTATCACGTGATCCGTCATATGATGAATTTGGAATCAGTCTTTACTTATGAAGGTACAGACAATGTCCATACGTTAGTGTTAGGAAAACACATTACGGGAATTAATGCCTTTAATTAGGAGTGGAGTTTTGGATTATCGTTTGGAACGTGACAGGTTCCAATGCATTACAGGAGTTAAAATGTTTAAATTGATTTTAAGACGAGCTTTATTCTGTAGTTTACCTTTTTTAAGCATTAGCACAGTTCAAGCTATGCACCCTAATAAGGATGTTTTGGCTACTCAATGTAGAGTTTTAGCGCAATCAGTCTCTTCACTTATTTCTAGTCAAAAAAAGGAAGCCTGTGTAGATAAACTTATTTTATCCACTTATCTATTAAGTGTTGCTAGTGAATACATTTTAGACGATTCTGATGATATAGCTAAAGAAGAACTCACTGATGCAATATATAATTTGCAATACGCAGAGCTCTTAAATTGCAAGCGCTACATTCAAATTTCTCACGCCAAATTTGAAACACAAAAAATCATGGATTCTTTGTAAAGTAGGTTGGATAGTAATGTAGGTTGGGTCGAGACCCAACATAAAGATCTTGAGCGAAGATGAAATGGTTATGTTGGGTCATGACCCAACCTACATGTCCAAAAAAATAATTTGCCCACAAAAAAAGCACCAAAATTAATCAAAAAGCATTAAAAGCGCCTAATTTAAACAAAGAATCAATTTAAAAAAATCTCTGTTTTTTAAAAATCATACCCCATTGAACTTACGAAATTTTCCCTAACACCAACCCTTTCTTTCCTGTATATTAATAAAAGGAAAGTGGTTCAGAACGACCTAGTTTTGAATATCTGAATACCGTCATAGCGTTTAAGTCCAACAAATAGCAGGAAACCAACCTCTTAGCAAGATTAAATCTTTTTGATTTTAATTGATGCACAAGGAGGACATCGCTATGGTTCAACTGTTGCAACGGTTTAAGTTAATCTTTATTCTGCTTATCCTGCCTTTTTCGATAAGTTTCGCTAATGCACCTCTCAACTTCCCAGCAGCTAAGAAAATTGCTTCAGAATTATTTAGTGAACATCGAGTGACTCTTTATTGTGGTTGTAAATATGATACAGAAAACAAGGTTGATTTAGCCAGTTGTAACATGCAATCTGCTATTCCCATTGAACGTGCCAATCGCATTGAATGGGAACACATGATGCCTGCAGAAAACTTTGGCCGTTATCATCGTTGTTGGACAGAAAAATTATGCATGGATGATAATACTGGCAAAGAATATAGAGGACGCAAATGCTGCGAAAAAATCGATGAAGAGTTTCGTAAAAAAGAAGCTGAACTTTATAATCTATGGCCTGCAGTCGGTGCGGTCAACCAAGCAAGATCGAACTACGAATTCGCTATCCTACCTAACAAAAGGGGATACTACGGTTGCGAATTTGACGTGGATAGAGAGAAAAAACTAGCTGAACCACCCGATAGAGCCAAAGGCATAGTGGCCAGAGCGAATCTCTTCATGGCTGATAAATACAATATAGAAATGAGTAAAGAACAAAGAAAACTCCTAAAAGAATGGAATAAAAAATTCCCTCCAGGATACTGGGAGTTAGAATGGGCAGAAAACGTAGCCTACGTCGTAGGATACACCAACCCCTACATCCAAGAACACGCAGTAGCTTAATCTCAACGCCCGGCCAAAAGCCGGGCATTTCCAATAAAAAACCTTGTCATTTCCCCACGACTTCGCTATTATTCCCCACCATCGGGGCGTAGCGCAGCCTGGTAGCGTACTAGCATGGGGTGCTAGTGGTCGAAGGTTCAAATCCTTCCGTCCCGACCAATTAAATCTCTTTATTTATCAATCAGTTGCAGGTTCTCACCCAGCCTTCAATACAAACAAGTCAAATTTTAGGTACACTATTAGGTACACTTTTTAAATGGGTCTTTCCCAATTACGGGGGCACTCACCATTAACAACAGAGCACCCTAAGACGAGTTCTGTATTTTTCAAAGTTATGAAACCCATATGCTCTTCTTT
>SCSO01000513.1 GCA_004297865.1 Legionella sp. | reverse complement strand
TATTAATGAAGTGAAAATTGATCTTTCTCTAGTTCGTGATATGGTCACCAAAACGCAACACGAGCGTATTGTTTCTTCAATCATTACCTTAGCCCATGCTTTAGATATGGAAGTGATTTCCGAGGGCGTAGAAAACCAAGAAACTCGCGATAAACTGCGCATTTTGGGCTGTGATCTCATTCAAGGCTATTTAATTTCTCCTCCTCTTGCTTTAGCCGATTTTATTCCTTATGTAATAGAATATAATAATAAAGTCAACGATCAAGTTTAAGTGGTTTCAAAATGAGTGTAATAGGGTCGCTCATACTCATTTCTCACGATGCCTTGTTTCAATTCTTCAGGTAAATAGCCACCCGTTTGCGCTTCCCACATGCTTTGATACAAGCCCCCCTGTGCTAACAGTTCTCCATGACTTCCGTCTTCCACAATGACGCCTTTATCGAAAACTAAAATGCGATCCATATGCAATAAAGTCGACAACCGATGGGCAACTACTATAGTTGTTTTATCTTCACAGAGCGGTTGTAAGGATTCTTGAATGTATTCCTCAGTTAGCGCATCCAATTGCGAGGTCGCTTCATCCAGGATCAAAATAGACGATTGATGTAAAAAAGCACGCGCAATAGCAATGCGTTGTCGTTGTCCGCCGGATAATTTGGTGCCTCGCTCACCCACCATAGTCGCAAAGCCTTCTGGTAAATTTTGAATAAAATCAACACAGTTAGCCAAATAAGAGGCAGAGAAAACTTCTTCCTTAGTGGCATCTTCTTTCCCGTATTGAATATTTTCTATTAAGCTACGGTGAAAAAGATGAGTATCTTGGGGAATCATACTAATAGCTTTACGCAAAGATTGCTGGGTCACCTGACTAATGTCTTGATCATCAATTTTAATTTGCCCACATTGCACATCATAGTAACGTAATAACAAATTGATGAAGGTGGTTTTACCACTTCCAGAATACCCCACCAACCCCACTTTTTGTTTAGGCGGAATGATGATGGATTTATTATTAAATAACTTTAAACCTTCTTTATGGTGAAAAGTCACGTTATTAAATTCAATTTTTCCGGCAGTTACTTTGAGTTGTTGCGGATTGGGGATATCTTTTATTTCTATAGGTAGAGATAAGATAGATAAAGCTTGTTTGGCGATCCCCATTTCGATAAACAGATCGGACAGAGCATTACT
>SCSO01000512.1 GCA_004297865.1 Legionella sp. | reverse complement strand
CGGAATACGCATGATTTTGGTCTTTTCCCCATATTTACCTTGTCCGCGAGGACGTCCAGCCCCCACCCGTGATCCACCATGCGTCATATACCCACCCACTTGAATTTTGTTACACTATTCAAGTGTAGTTCATGGTTCTGATTTTGTAAAGGAATGTTCTTGGCCACAATTCCAGTCAAAATTGTCTATAATTTAAGTTGATTGCTCTCCTCCACGGCGGGGAGAAGGGAAATAAATAAGGGTTCATCATTATAATGAAACTATCAGAAGCCCAATTAAAGCATTTATTTAAAACACTCACTGATGTGAGTATTTTGCTTTCGACCGAAAAAAACCATGATCGTCTTTTAGAAATTATTCTCACAAAAGCCAAAGAAATTACCAATGCGGATGGCGGCACCCTTTATACTGTTACTGAAAATAAGACCCTTAAATTTGAGATTATGCTGACCACCTCGCTCGATATTCACATTGGTGGAACCAGCGGACAACGTATGCAAATGAGTGATTTGCCCTTATATAATGAACAAAGTGAGCCCAACACCAAGATGGTTGCACCCTGGGCTGCTGTAAGTCGACAAACCATTAATATCAAAAATGTTTACACTAATAAGAAGTTTGACTTATCCGGACCGAAAATTTTCGATAAAAAAACCGGTTATCACTCTCAGTCCTTTTTAACTGTTCCCATGACTAATCACCTCAATGAAGTCATCGGAGTCTTACAACTCATTAATGCAATCGATAGCAAAACCAAAAAAATTATTCCCTTTTCAAAGTTTGATCAACACGTCGTGGAATCTTTAGCTTCACAAGCCGCAGTAATTATCAGCAATCGCGAACTCATCATTGCGCAAAGAAAATTATTTGACTCGTTAATTCAATTGATCGCTAAAGCCATTGATGAAAAATCACCCTACACCGGGGGGCATTGTCGTCGTGTGCCGGTCATTACACGCATGATTGCCGAAGCAGCGTGCAAAGCAGACAAAGGGCCCTTAAAAGATTTTACCATGACTGATGAAGAATTGTATGAATTAGAAGTAGCAGCTTGGCTACATGATTGTGGCAAAATCACGACTCCAGAGGCGGTCGTCGATAAAGCGACCAAATTAGCGGGTATACAAGATGGTATTCATTTAGTGGATGCTCGTTTTGAAATTTTAAAACGTGATGCAATTATTGAGTCCTTCATAAAACATACCGATCTCCAAGAGATAAAAGAAGATAAAGTCCTCGAAGAAAAATTATTAACCTTAGATAAAGAACGGGACATGATCCATCATTCCAATATTGGCGGAGAGCAAATGCTTCCTGAGCAACTTGAACAAATTAATGCCATTGCCAATCGAAAATGGTTAGGGCCGCGTGGCAAA
>SCSO01000127.1 GCA_004297865.1 Legionella sp. | reverse complement strand
TAAAATAGCCCAAATTTGCAAATAGGTTACTTGACTTGAACGATTTAAATCGAATTCGAAACTTTTCAATTATTGCCCATATCGACCATGGTAAGTCGACTTTAGCGGATCGTTTTATTCAAATGTGCGGTGGATTATCCGAGCGGGAAATGAGCGCGCAGGTCTTAGACTCCATGGACATTGAGCGTGAACGGGGCATTACCATTAAAGCCCAATGTGTTTCCTTAAATTATAAAGCTCGTGATGGGAAGACGTATTTACTAAACTTCATCGATACCCCAGGCCACGTGGATTTCAGCTACGAAGTCTCACGTTCTTTAGCTGCTTGTGAGGGAGCTATTTTAGTAGTAGACGCAGCTCAGGGCGTGGAAGCACAAACCGTTGCGGTCTGTTATACCGCTATTGACCAGTCCCTAACCGTGTTACCTGTATTAAATAAGATCGATTTGCCGCAATCCGAGCCTGAGCGAGTTATTGCTGAAATTGAAGACATTATTGGTTTAGACGCGCAAGAAGCGATTCGTGTAAGTGCCAAAAGTGGCATAGGGGTGGATGATGTATTAGAGGCCATAGTCCAACAAATTCCTCCTCCAGAAGGCGATATAGAAAAACCTTTACAAGCCTTAATCATTGATTCGTGGTTTGATAGTTATTTAGGTGTTGTTTCTTTGATCCGTATAGTGAATGGGTCGGTGAAAAAGGGCGATAAAATGCGGGTTATGTCCACCGGGCGTTCTTATGAAGTTGACCAAGTCGGTATCTTTACCCCTAAACGAACTAAGTTAGAAGTACTTAACGCGGGTGAGGTAGGTTATTTAGTTGCTGGTATTAAAGAAATTCAAGGTGCTCCGGTGGGCGATACTTTAACGCTGGAAAAAAAACCAGCTGATAAAGGGTTGCCAGGCTTTCAACGGGTTAAACCGCAGGTTTATGCGGGTTTATTCCCTATTAGCTCCGATGACTTTGAGGCTTTTCGGGAAGCCTTAGCTAAGTTAAGTCTCAATGATGCCTCCCTATTCTACGAGCCTGAGTCTTCAGAAGCTTTAGGATTTGGTTTTCGTTGTGGCTTCTTAGGAATGTTGCATATGGAAATCGTCCAAGAGCGTTTAGAGCGTGAATACAATTTAGATTTGATTTCCACAGCACCCACAGTGGTTTATCAAATCACCACGCAAAAAGGGGAAACCTTACTTATCGATAACCCATCACATTTACCATCGCCGTCGCAAATTAAAGAAATGTATGAGCCAATTGTTCGTGCGAATATTTTAGTGCCACAAACATATCTGGGTTCTATTATCACGCTTTGTATTGAACGCCGTGGGATTCAGGTCAGTATGACCTATAGTGGTCGGCAGGTGTCGGTGACCTACGATTTGCCTATGAGTGAAGTGGTATCTGACTTTTTTGATCGTTTAAAATCAGTGAGTCGCGGTTATGCTTCTTTAGATTATAATTTTTTACGTTTTGAAGAAGCCGATTTGGTTAAAATGGATATTTTAATCAATACAGAGCGCGTAGATGCCTTATCTGTTATCGTGCATCGCTCTGCTGCGCAAAATAAAGGTAAATTAATTGCAGAAAAGATGCGTGATTTGATTCCCAGACAAATGTTTGATGTAGCTATTCAAGCTGCCTTGGGCAGTCATATCATTGCTCGCCAAACAGTCAAAGCCTTACGTAAAAACGTTACTGCTAAATGTTATGGTGGCGACGTATCGCGTAAACGTAAATTATTAGATAAGCAAAAAGCAGGGAAGAAACGCATGAAGCAGGTGGGGCATGTGGAAATTCCCCAGGAGGCTTTTATGGCAGTTTTCCAATCAGAGAAAAAGAAATAATCTTAGGATTTAATTATGAATTTCGCATTGTTACTAGTAATATTATCGGCAATTACAGGTTTTATTTATCTTTTGGACCTGGCTTTTTGGGAAAAAAAACGTCAACCAGGGCAAAAGCCAGGTCGTATCGTGGAATATTCTCGATCATTTTTCCCGGTATTTTTTATAGTCCTTTTATTACGCTCCTTCCTGGTAGAATCATTCCGTATTCCTACCGGCTCATTAGAACCTACTCTTTTAGTAGGTGATTTTGTGGCAGTGAATAAATATGCCTACGGTCTTAGACTTCCCGTTTGGGAAAAGAAAGTGCTATCTATTGCCGAGCCTAAAACAGGTGAAATTGCGGTATTTCGCTGGCCACCAGACCCTTCTTTTGATTATATTAAAAGAGTAGTGGGTGTACCTGGGGATAAAATAATTTATAAAAACAAAGTATTAACCGTTAATGGCAAAATAGCTAAACAAACGTTTGTTGAATACACTATTGATGAAAG
>SCSO01000126.1 GCA_004297865.1 Legionella sp. | reverse complement strand
GACGGTATAGAGGTATGCCGTAAGACATTTTCTATAGCCAATTTACTCTGGGCATAATTATTATGATAATGTTCAATATTCAAAGCAGATAAATGAATAATATATTTAACCTGAGTTTGTTCTGCAGCTTTATACAAGGCTTGCGGGGTATGCAAATGCACATCCCAAATTAATTGTTGATCGCGATGGTAAAAAATTCCAACACAATTAATGATCACATCTATTCCTGCTAAGCGGGATAGCCAAACCTTAGAATGCATATCGTGTAGAAAATCACAATAAATCACTTCTGCTTGCGGAAATTTGGCTTGAGTAGTTGCCACATCCCTACTCGCGCACACCACACGATGCCCCTCCTTTAACAATAATTGCGTTACTTTTGATCCTACAAAACCAGTAGCACCTAAAATTAAAATAGTCATCATGAGTGATCATTTAAACGTGGACTTTTACTATAACCTAAGAATCCTCCTAAAGCACTTGCTATTGAACCAATTAAGAATAACAAAAAAGTGAGCAAGGCATTTAAACTAATGATTTTGTTATGGGTTTCTATGTTAAAACTTAATGGGGCATGATTAAGCATCTGCGCGGTAGTACCTGTTAACATGGGCGCATTACTTTTTAAACGAATCTCTACTAAGTTAGAAGTAAAATTCGAATGAAAGGCAGCATATTGAATCATATTGGTGATTAAAATAATGGTGAACATTAATAAAATAGACCAAGATAAAAAGCCAATCAATACTCCCCAATAACGACTTTGTAAGTTGTGTGGGGTTAATTTACCTGCAATCCAACCCGTAGCAAACATCGCGACTATCGCAGAAAGACAAAAACAAAAAAAACCTATCCATGAAAAAACAGTTTCTCCCAAAATTCCAATAGAAAAACTTGCTAAACCTAGACCTAAAGCTAATAAATTTAGCAGAAAGTTTAAACCCACACCGGCAACCGCACCTGCAAACAACGCTGACCAAGAAAGATATTTGAGTGTTTTAATCTTCATCGCCTCTCCATTTTATAGATGTATAATTCCCCAAATTAAAACAATAAAGCCACTCACCGCCAGTAATCCATGGCCTAAAGCTAAAAATTTGGGAATTTTTTTACCTAAAATATCCAAACTGAATATAATAATCCCCCCAAGCGCTGCCAAAATAAAAAGAATAAAACTATAAATTAAAGATGGATAAGAATAAGTGGTTAAACTTAATAAAATAATTCCTAATATAGCAAAACCCCCATGAAGTATTGCCCCCCCTTTGGGCGTGTTTTTATCAATCAATACGTGCGCTAATAAATACATACCTACTAAAGCAGCTAATCCAAATACCACTATTAATCCCATAAGCATGCTAATCTCCATTTTTTAAAATATCGGCAGAATATCGCTGTAAATTTATTATTGCAGGACCTTCAAGCAACTCTCCATTGGGCGCAAAGCGACTTCCATGACAGGGACAGTCCCAACTTTGCTCCATAGTATTCCAATTCACAATGCCTTTCATATGAGTGCATACCGCCGACACGACATGTAAGTTATTATCAGCATCACGTGATACTGCGCATTTTTCCCCGCGAATCTGCACTATACATCCTTCACCAGGTTTTAAATCTTGGTATTTTGGATTAATTAATAAGGGTAAATCTTTTAAATATTGAAAAAAGACATTCGTATTTTCTTTCATTAAAAAAGAAGCGCTAGCTACAAAATCATGGCGTTGTGCCTGATAGGTATCCAATAAATTATTAGAATTGTTTGTTAAAACATCGGCAATAATGATTCCCGCTAAAGTTCCATAGACTAAACCATCAGCAAAATATCCTGTCGCCATGTAGGTATGATGCGAGGAGTGATGAGCCAAACCAATATAAGGTACGCTATCAGCGGATTGGAAATGTTGTGCTGACCATTGGTAAGCTATTTCTTTCACTGGAAAAGTCTTTTGCATAAATTGTACTAATTCTTGAGCATGTTCTACGGTACTCTTTCCTTGCCCAGTTTTATGATGACTTCCTGCAACCATTAATAATTCTGGATCTTCTTTAGTGATTGCATGAGTGCATATTGCATGCGGAGGTTTATCTAAATCCCAAAAATGTCCTTCAGGGTATTTGTCCTCATTTAAACGCACTGCAACCACATAACTTCGATAAGGTGCTGTGTAAGCTTGAGTAATGTTAATTCCTAAAGGAGTATGGGTTGCAATAAAGACTTTTTTAGCGGTAATCATACCCTTTTCCGTTCGCACTATGCATTTAGACTTTTCCTGGACCTCCAGGACACGGGTATTTTCAAATAAATAGCATCCTCTTTCGTGCAAATCCTCAGCAAGGCTTATTACGTATTGTAAGGGATTAAAACGTGCTTGATTGGGTAATACTACTGCTTTTTTATAAGGAACTTGCAAAGGTAATTCTTTAGTATATTGAATAGGGATATTGATCCGTTGTAGTAACTCGACTTCTTTATCGATGCGCTCACAACTGGTTTTATCGGTATAAGCGTACCATGGTCGTTTTTTAAATTGGCATTGAATGTTCTTTTCATTCACTATCTGTTCAATATAATCGATAGCGAATTGGCGTGAATGTGCGATAGTTCGTGCTGTTTCTAAATCAAATTTTTCATAGATGGATTGATAAAAAGGCTGTACAGGAACATAAAGATTACCCGTCGACGAAGAAGTAGTCATTCCACCAATTTCATGATTATCGATCACTGCTATTTTTTTTCCAGCTGCGAGTAATTGATGCGCTGCGGTAATACCCGTAATGCCTCCGCCAATAATTGCGACATCCACTTCCAAGGAGCCTTCTAATTTAGGATAATTTTGTTTTTTTTGACTAATTGCTTTCCAAAAAGACGTTGAAGTCATTAAATAGCCCTCATTTCAATTTTCACCTTCACCAAGAAGGGATTAAATTTTTACTTGCAACTCTTCATTAGAGCTTTTCCAAGCCCGTTTCATCGTTTTCGAATTAAACGAAATCCCTATCTCACCATCAGGACTAACTGCAATAACCCCCATATGCCCTTTATGATGTTTATTACGCTGATGAATCACTTCATTACAAGCCTCTTGTAGACTCATTTGCTTTAACTCACACATCATGGCAATCGTATGCGCAACCACTCCTTGAATAAAATATTCTCCTTGACCCGTACCTGACACCGCACAAGTTTTATTATCTGCATAACAACCAGCACCGATCACACAGCTATCACCAATGCGACCAGCTAGACAATTTGTCGTACCACCAGTTGAAGTAGCTGCAGCCAGATTACCTTTTTTATCCAAGGCAACTGCTCCAACAGTTCCATGAATTTTCTTGGAGATAATTTTCTGTCTGGTTTCTTTTTGGGAATATTTTTCAAATTGTTGCTGTTGATAGTCCGTAATAAAATAAGATTCAGGCTTTAAAATAAGTCCTGCTTCTTCTGCTAACTCCAACGCCCCATAACCAGATAAGAAAACATGCTTAGTTTTATTCATAATGACGCGAGCAAGCGAGATGGGATTTTTTACCTTTCTAACCATCGACACAGCACCCGCTTGCAAATTTTTACCATTCATTATAGAAGCATCCATTTCCACTTCCCCTCGACAATTTAAAGCTGAACCTCGTCCTGCATTAAATAAAGGATGATCTTCTAAAATTTTGACGGCTTTCTCTACGGCATCTAAAGCACTGCCGCCTTTTTCTAACAATTGATAAGCCTCTAAAACTGCTGCTGCAAGTCCTTCTTCTTGTTCTTTAATATTTTTTTTTAGATAAGGCGTAAGGTTCCCTGCACCACCATGAACTACAATTGCTATTTTTTTCATTAAGCCAACCTAATCATTTATTGAGATGGATTTGCCAATTCTCGTTTATCTAAAGAAAAATGACAGCCTTTCACTAAAAGATGTACTTTTAAATTTTCCACATAAACTGGTTCACCTTCCTGAACTGTGGTGATATTGGTATGCGTTATTTGTCGTCCGTCAATAATAACCACCATACCCGAACCTCTACATTCAGCATCAAATCCGTTAGTGATAATTAAAGCTGTATCCTCGCCAAGGCCAACTCCCAATTTTTCGGGATTCATAATTATGGCATGAGCTAATCTTCCAAAGCGTCCTCGTTTTATAAAATGAGTATCAATAATACAGGAAGGTAATAAACCTAAACCTGAAGAAGTACTTAAATTACGATAGATAAGTGCTTCTGTAAGCCCCCCAGCCATAATCATTACTTCAGACATTGCCATTGCACCCGCACTAGTTCCGGCTACAACAAAATTATTATCGGTCAAATAACGCGATTTAATAATATCAACAAAGGGTGTACCCCCTAAAATGGTAGCAATACGAAATTGATCACCACCACTAAAAAAAATAACCCCAGCTTCTTCTAAGCGAGCTAATATACTTTTTTTCTTTGTTTCGGTGCGCTTTTGAATAGAAAGACAATCAACATTACAATAACCTAGCTCATAAAAGGTCTTTTGATACATGATGCCGATTTCTTCCGGTATTTCTGAACCTGTCGTTATGATTTCAATTTTTCTATTCATAGCATGCGGAACTAATTCACTCAGAATTTCATAACGCTCAAATTCATTCGTTTGTTCTATAATATCAGGAGGTTCTCGCACTCTTCTTTCGGCACCCCCTACAATTAATAATTTACCTTTAGGAATCATGCGGGGTTACTCTCCATTATAAACTCGTTTTGGAAAATTCTATTTTGTTCTTCTTTAACAAAATCAATCCCAGCAAACACATCTTCTGCATTATAGAAAATAAACGCATTTTTTGAATTATTATCTAAAGCATAACGAACTGCTTCAAATTCATCTGAAATCACATGCACTATAGGTTGTTTGGTGGAAGTGAATACTCCACGTTTAATTAAATCAGTAAGCTGTTCATTTGAACGACCGCGAGTATCTTTGTCATGTTTAATGATAATTTCATCAAACATTTGTGCGGAATAATATCCGACTTTTTCTATATCCTCAGGCCTTCTATCACCTGGAGCTGAGATAATCCCGATCTTCTTTTTCTTTTTAATAGATTGCATAAATTGATTCAATTCAATATATGCCCCTTCATTGTGCGCATAATCAACCATGATCTCCGACTCTTGGAATGTGAAAATATTCATTCGTCCTGGTAGATAATCTGCAGTAGGTAAAAATTCATATAAGGCAGTAGCAATTTGACTTATAGGAAATTGACTAATTACTCCAGCCAGTACAGCAGGTAAAATATTGCGAATCATGCAGGTTGCAGCGCCGTTAAGAGTCATGGGAATCGCGTTGATTTGAGCTAAAACATGTTTATTTTTGCCTTCTTGAATCACAATAAATCCATTTTCTAGAAAGCAAGCTATTCCACCGCCTAAACAATGTTCTTTGATACGTACATTGTCTTCTAAGCCAAACAAAGCCACTTGGCAGGAAAGTTCTTCTTTTAATGCATAAACTAATTCATCCTCAGAATTCAAAATCGCATAACCGGTCTTTTTAGTACTATGGGCAAGTACTGCCTTTACCTGAACAAGTTCTTCTAAAGTATGGATTCCTTTTAAGCCTAAATGATCACCGGTAACATTGGTGATGATGCTAATATCACATTCATCGAAAGCTAAACCAGAACGTAAGATTCCTCCTCTAGCACATTCTAATACAGCAAAATTTACCCAAGGGTCCATTAACACGGTCTTAGCGCTTACAGGTCCGCTGCAATCTCCTGCGTAAATTAATTGATCCCGAATGTAAATGCCTTCTGTAGTCGTAAAACCGACCTGATGATTTGCTTTTTTTGCAAGATGTGCAATTAATCGCACCACTGTGGTTTTACCATTCGTACCTGTTACTGCAATTATGGGAATAGTCGCTGAACTTTTTGTGGGATAGAGCATATCTAAAAGAGGCTCTGCAACATTACGTGATTTACCTTCACTTGGTTGCAAATGCATACGAAAACCGGGGCCTGCATTGACTTCAATCACTGCCCCATTTCCCTCTCTAATGGGTTCACTAATAGAATCAGCAACAATATCAATACCACAAACATCCAGATCGATTAATCGTGCCACACGTTCTACAAGCTGTTTATTAGCAGGGTGGACTAAGGATGTGACATCGGTTGCAGTACCTCCAGAACTTAAATTGGCTGTTCCTTTTAAATAAAGGACTTTATTTTCAGGTAGAATGGAATCTAAGCTTAACTTCTGTTCCATAAGGAGTGAAACTGTATCATCATCAATTTGGATAGAGGTCAACATGTTTTCATGACCTTTCCCTCTTTTAGGATCTTGGTTAACTCTATCGATGAGTTCTTGAATGCTATGCGCTCCAGTGCCGATCACCATCGCAGGTGTACGTTTTGCTGTGGCCACTAATTGATAATTAATGACTAAAAAACGATAATCTTCCCCACTGATAAAACGCTCGACTATCACCGCTGGGGAGACTTTTTTCGCCAACTCAAATCCTATAATTGCTTTTTCTCTAGAATTAATTTTAGTTAAAACTCCTCTACCATGATTGCCATTCAATGGCTTAATGACTAAAGGAAAATGAAGTTCATTAATCGCTTTATCTAATTGCTCTAAAGTGTGGATTGTTATGCCTTCTGGAACGGGAATATATTGAGCTTTAAGGATATCCTTAGTTAATTCCTTATCAGATGCAATTTCGACAGGGATAGATTTTGTTTCAGAGGACACCGTAGCCCATACTTTTTTTTGATTACATCCGTGGCCTAAAATAATAAGAGAATTATTTTTTATGCGTGTAAAGGGAATTTGTCTCTTTTGAGCCTCTTTAATGATAGCCTCGGTACTGGGTCCGAACTTTTCATTCGCAAAGAGCTGACGTAATTCGTCTAAATCATTTTCTAATTGTAGATAGGGTCTTCCTAAAGCCAAAGATTCAACAAGATTAAACGCTGCCTTTCCAGCATACAGTCCTGCATTTGCAAGCTGATAGGAAAAGATGACTTTATATATTCCCTCTTTATCAGTCCCAAAAGTGCGTCCAAAACCTGCATCCATACCTGCCAGGGTTTGCAATTCTAGAGCAACATGTTCGATAACATGTCCGAGCCAGGTGCCTTCTTCTAAACGCACATAAAACCCACCTTCTGTACCGACTGAACAACGATGCTCATACAAACTAGGAATTAATGATTTTAGGGAGTTATTAAAATTTTCTATACGATTCGTAGGAAATAATTCAAATTCTTGTAAATCAATGGTCAGGACAATGAGTTTCTTTCTATAATTGGACCAATAATTAGGCCCATTTAAAACCTGCACATTAAGAATGTTCATAATTTAATCCTGATCGGTTAATACGAGTCTTAAAATAAATCTTTTAAATCATTTACTTATTTTAAAAGTGTTAACCAATTTACAATTTATATCTATTGCGGATTTCCCTGATAGAAAAAATGAAAATAGTAGGATGTAATAAAAGGGTGGTTTATAATGAAGCAGAAAGTAGGAACCCCACAATGCAGCATCTGTACTTTTTTCTTTATCACTGACAAAGAAAAAATCGAAGCAACATTATATTCATATCTTCTTCATAATTAGTTTCTGTAAAATTCATGACTTGGAGATCTCATTAATTAGACGCATCGTATTGAGAGGTTTAGCAAAAAATAATTGTCCACCCTCTTGCAAAACTCGTTTTTCTGTATCTTGAGAACTAATGCCACTAATAGCTATAATCTTTATATGATTATTTTTTGCTCTAATTTTTTTAATCACTTCAAAACCATTCATAATAGGCATACATAAATCAAGGATAACGAACCCCTTTAAGGCAGGGATATTAAGCTCGAAGAAATGCAAAGGATTAAGATACCATTTCACTTTAAAGTTTAGAGATTCCAACATAAACTTTAGTGCCTGGCAAATAGAAGAATTATCATCAATAATATAAATAGGTTCTTTTTTCATAATGATTCTTCTGAATTTATGGGAAGGGTAAAATAGAAGGCAGGGCCTTTATCTAATGAATCCCCAAAATTTAGTTTTCCGTTATGTCTTTCAACAATAGAGCGACAAATTGCTAAGCCAATTCCTGTTCCTTGGGATTTAGTCGTAAAGAATGTGTTTAATATTTTATCTTTATATTCGAAAGGTATGCCCGGACCATTATCTTGAATAGTAATCATAATTTCTGTAGCCCCACTTTTGGTTTGAATAGTGATAGTAGGATTAATTGTTTGTGAATTTTGTAATGCTTCAAAACTATTTCGCACCAAATTTAAAATGACTTGCATTATGAGAATCGGATTTACTTTTATCATTGGAATCGGAGTCATCAAATCGAGGTTAATTTTTGTTTTAAAATCTAAAAATTCATAATTTATTAATTCTATAGTATTTTTAATTAAGGAATTAATATCTGTAAACTCCTGATGCGTGTTTTTATTACATAACAAATTTTTCATGCCATGAATAATTTTTCCTGCAAGGGCGGAGTGAATTGCAATTTGCTCCAAAGGATATTTGATTTTTTTTAATTTATTTTCAAGACTTAAATTGCCCTTCAGTAAATAATTACTTGTTTCACTATAGGTATTTATTACTGTTAACGGTTGATTGATCTCATGTGCTAAGGCCGACACCATTTCCTCCATCGTTGAAAGTCGCGATGAAGTGGCTATTTGTGCTTGTTGCTGGTGCTGTTTCATTTCGTGATATTTATATTCGGTTAAATCCTTAATACGAAAAATTAACTGTTTACTAAATTCATTAAGAAATGAGTATATTCTTATTTCGTAATAGTAATAAACTTCGCGGGCATATTTAGAGTTTTCTAAGATAACCTTTGAGGTTTTACCCTGTAATGCATCATGACAAGCGTTGATTATTTCTGATTTGTATTCAGAAAAATAAATTAAACTATTTTGAAGAGGCATACCTCGATTTATTTGAATCGAAAAAATTTTTAAAAATAACTCATAAAATGGTAAATTTATTATTCTAAAACATAAGTTTTCATCCAATGCAGCTATAGCAAAATCCGATTCATTTAAGAGATGTGTAAGCAATAGCACTTCTTTTTCTAAATTAGATACGCGATTATCTTTCTGATTTATGAGACTAACATCTACTAAACATAACTGGATTTGATTGTTTTTATCTAGAGTACTCCTCAGTTGCACCTGTTTTCGTTTCCCACATTTTATAATAAGTTCAATTTCACAGTGCTGTTGATATTTATTAATTAATAAATTTTCGATGTGCTTTTTAAATGTTTTTTTTGAAAAAGAAGCAATATAATTGATAAAACAATGATTTATAAAGAAAGCGCGATCACAACCTAAAAATTCAGCCGCTTTAACATTAATTTTTTTAATGACGTAATTGGAGTCAATAGTAATAAAGGAAGAATCGTTAAACTCATAAAGCTCTTCATATTCTTCACGAATTCCAATCTCTTTTTTTTCCTGGTACATTTTTATTCTAGTATGGGGATTATTAATATTTTATCTTTTATCTAAAATTTTTACATTATATATCCTCTTCTTGAACCTAAATCTACTATGGATTTCCTTTGTAAAAAAATGAAAACAATAGGATGTCATGTATAATTAATTTATGATAAATTGCACAACAAATTTCAATTGGTTTACTATTTTTTTAAGATCATCGACTCAAATATAAATCCAAATGACATGGAATTATTTATTTTGAAAAGAAAGAATAAATTACCACTCCAATTAAATTGCTCTTGTAGTAAAATTCCTTTCATTGCACATGAGCTCACTCAATCTCTTTTGGTTATTAATGCGTTTGCAACAGGCTCTATTGAAAGGCTTAAAGAAAGCTCATTGACTCTGGAACAACTAAATATGGCTTTAGAAAAAGTTATAGAAGAAGTCAATGTGATGAGTAATAAAATCAACTCGTTAAGTAGTAGTATATAAATGGGACGCAAATTTACAGCTCATTGACAATTGTAATGGAATATAGATGACTACAGCAAACCAGACTATTTTTATTATCGATGATGAACCACAAATTCGGAATTCATTAAAGTGGCTTTTTGAATCTGTACAATTGACAGTTGAAACTTATGAAAATGCCCATTCATTTCTAAAGAAATTTAAAAATAGACATGGATGTATTATTATCGATATGCGTATCCCAGAAATGAGCGGGCTCGAATTATTAGAGCATCTTAAATCGAAAAAATGCAGAATACCAATAATTATTATTACGGGCTATGGTGAGATCCAGATGGCCATTCGTGCAATGAAAGCAGGAGCGGAAGATTTTATTCAGAAACCATTTAATGATCAATGCTTATTAGAAACTGTTCAGAAATGTCTTGAGAAGACATCCAATCTTATGTCCATCGAATTAATTCATACTCGTATTAGCACATTATCAGAAAGAGAACTTCAAATTAGTCATTTAATCCTTGAAGGAAAATTAAATAAAGAAATAGCTTATGAACTGTCTATATCCGTATCTACTGTAGAAGCGCATCGTGCGAATATTATGCGTAAAATGCAAGCAAAAAATCTCGCACATCTTATTAAAATACTCCTACAAGCACAATTTCATGCAGAGCATTCATAAATAATGCTTTTTTTGTAACGTATCACAATTAAGGTATTCCTCAGATTCCACAAGGAAAACTGTTGGTTTTTTTTTCGTAATTAGCGTCTACAATAGTTTTGAAGCAACTGTTAATTCACATAAAATTAAGGAATAAATATTATGAAAAGTACTTTTAAAGGAATTATTTGCACTGGTTTATTTTTAATTGCTTCTAGTAGTTTTGCAGTTACCACCACCTCCTTAGATTCCAATTGGACTTGTACAACAAATGCAAGCAGTAGCGATGTACCTTCGGATAAAGCAGCTGACAAACAAATGTCAGAAACTCCTAAATCTGCTTCAGATGCATTTGCATTGGCCTCAAAAAATTGCCGTGATTGCACAAAAATTACCTGTGAAGTAAGCGAATAGTCAAAGTTTTTGACTCCCTATCGTTAAGAAAGGGAGTCAAAATAACGTTTTAGTGGATTTTTTTGATGAATGAGGATAGGAATCATTACTCTTCCCATCCAAGCAATTTAGCTTATGGAACTCTCCTAATTACATCTATGGAGGCCCAGATCGAGTTAATAATAAGATGATAACTATTATCAAAATTAAACCTACACCCCCACTAGGATAATATCCCCAGCTACCACTGTATGGCCAAGTGGGCAATACAGCCAATAAAACAACAATTAATAATATCAGTACCAGTAGGTTCATAATAAAATCCTTAACAGGGTCTATTAATCAATCATGGTTTAATTTATAACTCGTAACAACTAAGGTATTCATTAGTATTAATAAGGGAAACAACGGATCACGACCCAAGAAAGATCCTGTGATATAGAGAAAAATTATTGTTGGGTCATGACCCAACCTACAAATACTTTTACTTCTTGCAAACTTCGCAAAGCATAAAACCTCTCCAATTCCTCCGCAGCAAACTCCTTGCGAAAATAATACCTCACCAAGGATTTACTTTGTAAAACGGCCTTAAATTCATTCTCCAAAGCTGCTAATCCCTGTAAATGTTCATAGAACAATTGCATTTTATGCTCCATAGGAATGATTATTTCCCGATTTTCCAAAAGTGCTTGATACAACCACGGCTTACCACTCCCTGCGCGTGCAATCATAAAACCATCACAGGCGCTCATTTTGACTGCGCGCTCTAAACTCGAAATATCATAAATATCACCATTAGCAATAACCGGAATGGAAATAGCGGCTTTAATACGAGCAATTTGCTCTAGATCACTGGGCACGTCATAATCTTGCGTCCAATGTCGACCATGCACTATTAGTGCATCAGCCCCAGAATCGGAAATTTGTTGCGCAAGCTGT
>SCSO01000008.1 GCA_004297865.1 Legionella sp. | reverse complement strand
ATTTTCCTCAAGGTAAACCAGCCACTATGGACTTTTCCTTTGCAATTTCCACTGGAACCTGCAATTCAATTCCCACACATTGTTCTTTTATCAACAGTAGTTATGGTGGAATAAAAAATGCCAATATCACTAAATTCATGCGCGACATGAATTCTACTTTTGATCCACTCACACCAGTAGAAGACAATTCTCATAATCCTACTAACTACGTGAATATTAAAATTTCTGGGCATGAAAATGTATGTCATGTGAATTTATTGGGTCATCCTAAAATTAATATTAAAATGAATAGTGATGGAACTTGTATGGTTTCGTAACTGAGGCATGTCATTCCCGCGAAATCCGGGAATCCATCTCTATTGTAGGTTGGGTCGTAACCCAACAAGTTCTTCTCTGTAGAAAAGATTTTATGTTGGGTCTCGACCCAACCTACAAAATTGGGTACTTGCATTCGCGAATATGACAACCTATGCAGACACGACAAACAACAGAACATTCACAAGGAGAGAAGATGTTCCCAATTACCACCCTCACTAGCTCAATACTAGCTGGCGTCTATGTGGCCATGTCCATCAAGGTCATTCAATTACGTAGAACCTATAGAGTCTCCGTCGGAGCTGACGGACATAAAGATTTAGAAATGCTCATTCGAGCTCATGGCAATTTTTCTGAGTACGTGCCTTTAACGCTGATTCTTTTACTCTGCGCCGAAGCCAATAATATTCATTGGATACCGTTGTTGATCATCGCATTATTATTTTTAGCTGGAAGATTATTCCACGCTTATGCATTTATTTACAATCTGGACCATTTTAAGCATCGAGTACGTGGCATGAAATTAACTTTTCTCTGTCTCGTTGCGTTAGCAATACTTAATATACTGCTGTTACTAATTCACCTATAAAAAAAGGGGTTGCACGCAACCCCTTTTCTTTAACCTAATTCAAGTTCCAATATACTCGAACGTCGTTTAGAGGGAACTCTCCCCTCTTCTTCAGCTAAGGCCTGATCGTTCACAACCTTAGTTACGCAAGCATCAGACCAAACGTTTAAAGCCGTTTCCAACATATCGATCAAACCATAAAAGGGTAAAATCACCCCCATTAAAGTGATGGGCACATTCATTCCTGACAACAAACTCACACTTAAAAAGAAGCAACCCATAGGGACTCCAGCATTTCCAATCGCCGCGGCAGTAGAGATTAAAATCCATAAAGCCATGGTGGTATAAGAAACCGGCATGCCATGGTTTTGCATCAAATAAATAACCGTCGCAAAAATGAAAGCCGCGCAACCATTCATATTAATGCTGGTGCATAAAGGTAAAACAAAACGGCTGATCTGCGGTTTGACTTGTAAATTATTTTCTATAGTGTTCATAGTCACCGGTAAGGTGCCTACTGAAGATTTAGAAAAGAATGCTACTGATAACGCAGGAGCCATGGCACGCATTGCCACAAATGGTTTAATGCCATGCATTCGTAACCATAAAGGTAAGACGACGAAGCCTTGGATTAAATTTGCGAGCACAATGATTATCAGAAACTGGCCAATGCCTTTGATATCCATTCCTGAACGTAATTGCACCACTGTTGAGGTGATAAACCCGAACAAGCCTAAGGGAATAAAAGTAATAATCCAACGAGTCATCACCAAAAACATGCCATGAGCACCGCGGAAAAACCGCGTTATAGTTTCCCGAGAGTCTTCTTCAGGAATTTGGCGTACCGCAAACCCTATCACGATACTCAAAAACAACACGCCTATGACTTGTTGCTCTAAAAATGGTGATAAGAGGTTGGTAGGGATAATATTGGCTAAATAGCCTAAGTAGCCTAATTGGTTTTTCGCATCCATCACTGCTAGATGCGGATTCACTTTTACAGTGCTGGGATGGATTAAGATATATAGCAAGCAGCTAATAGTGGCGGCTAATAACGTGGTAGTGAAGGTATAGCGAATGGTTCTTTGCCAAACCTTTTTCATCAAACCTTCGGTGCGATAATTCGCTAAGGTCACAATGATTGATAAGGAAATAATAGGTAAGCTGATGCACTTAAACAGTTTGATGAACAAATCAGAGATTAACAGACCAAATTCTTTAAGATAAACAACATTTGACATGCCACTGGCGATGCCGAGGATGATCATTAAGGTATAAATTATTGGTGTACTAAAGAGTATGTTTTTTTTAGATTCATGTGCTGCACACATAATGATAAAAAGCCTTGATGTGGTTAAAATTTAAACAGTTAGAGCATATTCTACCATGATTGTCCCTATGTGTAAAGTAGGTTGGGTCAAGACCCAACATAACAATGTCCTCTTTGCTCAAGATCTTTATGTTGGGTCTCGACCCAACCTACAGTTGATGCCAAAATTCACCCATCCACCAATTCCTGACAATGAATTTGCTGCTTCAATCGCATAATCCGTCTAAATGCCTCATCGATTCTCTGCGTGGAAATCTTTTGCTGCATCACCAATTGCTCAATAATATCAATGATCTGTGGTGCATTATGAGACCCTAACTGATTACCAAAAATCAACATATCAGCACCAGCATTAATAGTCAGTAATAACGATTCCTCCAAGGAATAATGACTAGCAATAGCCTGCATTTGTAAATCATCACTAATAATAACCCCATCAAAGCCAATCACTTTGCGTAAGAGATTCGTTAAAATCTCATAGGATAAAGTCGCAGGTAAACCACTAGGATCTAAATTCTTATTCACCACATGCGCGGTCATTACCATCACCGGATGTTGTTTATCTTTCAATAACTTAGCATAAGGCACTAATTCATTAGACTGATAGGTATCTGTCACATCCACAAAACCTTCATGGGTATCCCCTACCGCACTACCATGTCCAGGGAAATGTTTATAAGAGCAGGCGATGCCAAAACGGCTAAAAATCTCGACAAATTGATTAGCTAAACGAGTGACCTCATCCGGATCAACTGAAAAACTACGACCCAAACGCCCAATAATTCCTTCTTCAGCATTTAGATGTAAATCAACAACGGGAGCAAAATTGAGGTTAAAGCCCAGGTTTTTTAAAGTCGTCGCCATTTGTTCAACTTCTTCTGCAAAAGCTTGATTCGATAATTTAGCCATTTCCATTGCAGGCATAGTAGTCATACAACCTTCTACATGCTTCAAACGGTCAACCGCACCCCCTTCGTAATCCAAGGCAGTAATTAAAGGAATATTTTGATCTTCAGGAAAAGCCAGGCTGGAGAAATGATTAAGACTATGGATTAACTGCTTGATTTGGCCTTGAGTTTTAACGTTTTTTCCATACAAACCTGTAGTCAAATCCTTATCAAAAAGCAAAACACCACCTAAACCGTCTTCAGCTAACCATTGCGCGACTGGGCTTTTGTCCTGTATTTCACAGCCGCTAAACCCCATAATCAGCATCTGCGCAATTTTATTTCTTAATGTGATCAATGTATAACTCCTTCATATTCTATGAAGAAATAATACACCAAAGACTCAGCCTAAGGCTATGCGTTATTTGGGCTTGATCACAGGAAAAGTGGAAAAATCACAGGGGCAATCTCCAGAAGGAGCATCTGGTGGAAGGGGGACTTCGGCGAAATCTTTAGGAAAGCAAACAGGAATCGTCCAAGCGCTATCACCAGAGTTAATTTCACCAGGCATAAACCAATAACGAAGAGCTGAATAGACCTTATTTTTGTCACTTTCCCAGAATACGGGATTAAATTTAGCTTGATACATTAGTTTTTGTGCAGGGTCGCAAGGGAATTGTTGTTGCACCCAGAATTTTCCTTTAGGAATTTGCACAGTAAGTAATACGGTCGATTTCTCTGTATCAATTACGTTAACTGTCACATCATAATTACCCCAGCAACTGCCTTTGGCTAAATTATAATAACAGGTAAAAGCCCAGCCAGCGGGGCTAAAAAGTAGCACGAGGCTACATATCAAGGCTTTGTTCCACATAAGCCATCCTTTAGGGTCGTTTTATTAAGTATATACAATGGGGAGAAAAGCGGTGGTTTTCGTGAACGTGAGCTTGCCCGGTTTTTATAGTGCAATATTCAAAGACGGGCACGGGCTTGGGCACGAAAAAGTCGTAGGTTGGGTCGTGACCCAACATACCCCATCTCCTTTTTATGTTGAGTCACCACCCAACCTACTTTACATTACCTGCGAAGATGTTATATCCTTGCGCCTTTGGAGAGGTGGCCGAGCGGCTGAAGGCGCACGCCTGGAAAGTGTGTATACGGAAACGTATCGAGGGTTCGAATCCCTCTCTCTCCGCCAAAATCCCGTAAAATTTCCTATCTATTCTTCATTGCATATTTAATTTATCAAATATTCTCGCTACAATGACCAAGTTGTTGCATTTTAAGAAAAAATCATAGGGAATACGCAATGAAAATGAAATTATCAATAATCTTACTAGGGATATTGTGCTCATTTCATGCTATTGCTGATGGTTATCTTCCTGAACCAGCACCATTGGATCAACCTTGGTCGGTTAGTGGAAGCGTCGGTGGCGGGAAATATCCCCATCCCAGCAACAGCTCACCTTTAGGACGTTTAGCCTTAGGCAATGACCTTTTTCTTACAGGTGATTATCTATTGGGATTAGAATTAGGCGTACAAAGTAGCCCTAAAGTGACTTTAGATATTCCTGTAGAAACTCTCACTGTTCTACAATGGTTACCCATCCAAGCCTCTCTTGGTCCTATGTTGGATTTATTAATTACCGCAAAAAGCGATCCTTTAGCAGGAAGTAATTTCTTTGCCCAATTAAAAGGTGGTGTAGCTTATCGCTATTGGCAGGCTCATAAAGAACCTATTAATGACTATTCGCAAATAACCGGTGAAATTCAAGCAGGCCTGGGATACCCCATTACCACTTTGGCTACTTTGAACTTATTGTATCAAGGTGTTTTTGGTAATGATCCTAATCCTCTGATTAATAGCGAAACCAAAACGATTCATGTATCCAATATACCTACTCTGCATGCTGTATTGTTCGGATTTACTATTAATCTTTAACCCTTCTCCCCGCGAGGGGCGTTGTTGAATAAATAAAGAATTTCTTTTTTATTAAGCAATTTTGATTGCATGTCATCCCCGCGAAGGCGGGGATCCATCTACAATTCAAGCACTGTGCTTTATTTATGGATAGATTCCCGCCTTCGCGGGAATGACAAACCTATTTATTCAACAACGCCCCCGCCAGCGGGAGAAGGGAGACATTAAAACTCCCTTTGCGGGGAGTAAAATTCCCTAGACAAATGATTTTTTTTTAGTCACCATGCACGTTTTACATTAATCGTATAAGAGGTCCCCATGTTTAAAACTACCACTAAAATCATTCTATTAATTAGCACCCTTATTGGCCTAATACAGCCGGCACAAGCAGCGAGCGATACCGAGATTCAAAATGCTATCCTGATGCATATTAATCAATATCGTCAACAACATGGCTTGGGTAAGCTAACCATGAATGCTGCAATGGTGAAAGAAGCGCGGCAGCATTCTGCAGACATGGCGAGCCATCGTATGGGCTTTGGGCACAAATATTTTAATCAACGAATTAATCGACTACATAAGAAAATTAAAAACTCCGGCGCAGGAGCCGAAAACGTAGCCTACAACTACAAAGACGCGCAGGATGTAGTAAAAAACTGGTTACGCAGTCCTGGACATAAAAGAAATATTGATGGCAATTATAACTTAACCGGAATTGGCGTAGTCCATGATAGTCACGGCAAACTCTATTTTACGCAGATTTTCCTGCGCACCGGCGCCAGCCAAAAATACGCAGTACGAAGCTCTGCTCCCGGCTTTTTTTATAAGACTTTTTCGCGATAAATAAAAAAGGGCGCATAAACGCCCTTTTTAATTTTTTTAATGCATTAATTAAAAGATAAAATGGAATCCGCTATAGCCGCATCAGTACCAGCAGCTTTATTCAAGCTATTGAGAACTTCTGTTGCAGCAACCGCACCCTCAGATTTCTTAGTGGTTAAGAAAAAGGAGTTTGGGGCTACGCTAACCGTAACCACATAGGTCACTGCGTTGCATAAATGCTTAAGCATATTAATTAAATAATCACCCCAGCTTAAATCACGCTCTAAAATAGGGAACGCTGCGTCTACTAAGTCTTTAGTTTCCTTCTTAAACTGCTCCGCATCGATGTCTTTGTTAACAAACTTTGCAACAACTTGATCAAGATTTTCAGCTAAATCTACAGCTACTTTTTTAGCATCTGAGTAATTAGAACCTATACCATTAATCTTAGTATTGAAATTCTTAAGTATTGCACGCAATCCTACACACTCATTAATTTCAGCAAGTTCAGGCTTAGCTTTACGTTGTTCAGTTATGGGAAGACCTTCTGCTATTTTTGCAGCTCTTTTAGCACGAATTTCTTCACTTTCATTCACATCGAAAGAACCATTAACGAAGTCAACAAATGGAATTATGGGAGTATCTTTTGCGAGTCTATGTGCATTTTTAATTCTTGCAACGCGAATTTGATTTTCAAAGGTAAATCTTTCAGCATACTTTACATCTTCTTCGCGTAATTTAAAGCCTTTTACCACAGAAGCCAAGCGCTTTTCGTTAAGTTCAAATGCCTCTAATAGCACTCCATAAGTGATATTATAACATGAGCCTAAGTCATAACTCTTATCATTTACCTTTAGAATACTAGTAAAATAGCCTGGATCAAACGTAACATCATTATGCTTAATAAATAGTTGAATTGCTCTGTTTGTCAGAATTAATTGCCTTGCATCCCCAGTGAAACCTGCTTCTGAAGGACTCAAGGAAGTGCCATTTTTAAAATTAAAAGTAATCATATCTTATTCACCATAATTAGTATTTGCTTAAACATGGAGCACATTATACCATTAATAACCTGTTATGGAAGTAATTTGATCAAATTAATTTGCATTTGTTATCTATTCCACAGCTCCCAAATATCACTTTATTTTCGGGATAAGCAAAATTAACGATTACTTTGCAATAAACACCTGCTTTTGGATGGCATGTGGTCAATTAATGAACTATGATTAATCACATAGACGGTACACATTGTTCAGCCAACATTACGACTTTGGAAGCCAGATTGAGAGTGTGGTGTGCAAGCTTAGCTAGTCTAAGAAGCCAAAAGCACTCCGGAGGAATCCCCTTAGTGACTAGGACTGCAGACAATCTTGCTGTCTATCTTATTAATTGAAAATAAAAAAGGGCGTATAAACGCCCTTTTTGTTTAGAAGAATTTCTTATTATACAATACTGTTAGTAGATGTTTCAGTAGCTTCTAAAACGTCTGCCTTACCTTGCTGTACTAAAGCAGAGTTCTTAGCAATTGCAGGTTGGAAGAAGCTAGGAACTGCTCCACAAGTTACCATAAGAATAAGTGCATTTAAGATATTTTTAAAGAAGTTCTCTACTTTTTCTTTGAAGCTAAAATCATTAGCAAAAGCAGGAAGAGCTTCATCAAAATAAGTGGTAACTAAATCTTTAAATTCTTCTACTCGTGCTTCATAGCTACCTTGAGTTGTATCAGATAAAGTTACAACTGCAACACGTAAATTATCTACTAAACGATCAGCAGCTTCTTTAGCTTCAGCAGAAATTACACTTTCTTTGATAGATGCTTGAAATTGAGCAACAAGAGTTTGTACTTTAACAACATTTAACTTTTGAATATTATTTGTTCTTTCTACAATCTCAGCTTTATCTTCAGCATCGCGTTGAGCTTTAGTAGCGGCAAGAGCAGCAGCTGCTAAGGCAGTTTCTTGAGCAGCTTTTGCGACTCTAGCTATTTCAGCTTCGATAGCAGCAGCACGAGCTTGAATATCAGCAGCTTTAGTTAAAGTAGCTTCCACATCATCGTCAGATAGTACAACCACTTCTTCTGAAGTAGCTGCTTTACGAGCAGCTGTTACAGCAGCACCAGCTTTAACAAGTCCTTGGATTCTAAGAGCTTCAATTTGTGCTTGAGAAGCAGCAATGAATTGATCTAATTTATCTTCAGCAATACCAAACGCTCTGAAAAGTTGTCCAAAAGTTACAGAAACAACACCTACAGGAGTTGGTACATTAGAAGTTTTACCGTTTACAGTTAAAGTACCGTAAACATTACCTGCTACTAAAGAAACATCATTTAACTTGATAAAAAGTTGAAGAGCTTTTTCTGCCTTCGCCAAATCGCCCTTAAAAAGGCCCTCAGCAGGATTTATGGTTACACCATTTTTTAAAACTAAAGTTGTCATAAGTTTACTCACATTGGTTTAGGTATGATTAATTTCAGGACACATCATACCTAATTTTCCACTTTGTGTCAAATATATAAACAGATTTTTTATCAAATTGCTCTAAATATTGAAATTTTAGGCACTAAATAATAAAAAAGGACAGCTTTAAATCAATGGATTTTGCCTGAGTAGCAAATTTTTACAAATTCCCTTAGGATGGTTATTACATAGGTAAAAAGGATTTTTCCCATGATGATTGGTACTTTAAAAGAAAAAGGGAATGAAACCCGGGTAGCCATCACTCCACAAAGTGCTAAAAACTATAGCAAACTAGGGTTTACCGTGGCCATTGAAGAAAATGCAGGTCTAACTTCTGGCTTTAGTAATGACCATTACCAACAAGCAGGGGTTCAAGTACTAAATAAAACGCAGCTTCTCCAACAATGCCAGGTACTTCTTTGCGTCAACGAACCTAATTCCCAGGATTTATCCGGGATTTCACCTGAAGCTCTTATTATTGCACCTATCGATCTAAACCCTGATAACCCTTTAATAAGCTGGGCCAAAGAAAAACACCTCTCTTTATTATCTATGAACCTTATTCCGCGTATCAGCCGAGCACAAAGCATGGATAGCTTATCATCACAGGCTAACGTAGCCGGTTATCGTGCCGTTCTAGCGGGAGTGAATGCCTATCAGCGCGTAGTTCCTATGATGATGACCGCAGCGGGCATGATTCAACCGGCCAAAGTATTAGTATTAGGTGCTGGCGTTGCAGGTTTGCAGGCCATAGCTACTGCCAAACGTCTCGGAGCTGTGGTTTATGCCTTTGATGTTCGCCGAGCGGCGAAAGAACAGGTTGAAAGCTTGGGGGCAGAATTTATAGAGGTCGCTGTTGATGAAAATAATGAAACTCAGGGTGGTTATGCCTCAGAAACTAGTGAAGAATATAAGTTAAAGCAAGCCGAACTAATAGATCAGTATGCCAAAATGGCCGATATCGTCATCTCAACGGCTCTAATTCCCGGAAGAAAAGCTCCCATTTTATTGTATAAAAAAACCGTTGAAGCCATGAAACCAGGCGCCGTTATTGTCGATTTGGCCACCTCGCGTGGTGGGAATTGCGAAGTGAGTGAATTAGATAAGACTATTACTTATAAAGACATTACTATTATTGGTCATAATAATTTGGCTTGCCTAGTGCCCGCCACGGCCAGCGAGCTGTATGCCAATAACCTTGGGCATCTACTACAACTTTTAGCGTCCGAACCCAATAAAATCACCTTCAATCCTCAGGATGAGATCATTCAACAAGCTGTACTCTGTCATCAAGGACATTACTTACCCTTCCAAGTAGAAAAGGAGAGCAATCATGCATGAGGTCAGTACTTTAGGTAATCCTTATATTGCCATTCTTACTATTTTTGTGCTCGCTTGTTTTGTGGGTTATTACGTAGTTTGGAAAGTGACCCCTGCTTTACATACCCCATTAATGTCAGTCACCAATGCCATTTCCAGTATTATTGTTTTAGGTGCCCTTATTGCGGCTGGGACTGAGCTCACTGGGGCGATTACCTGGATTGGTGGTTTGGCGATTTTTATTACTGCGATCAATATCTTTGGGGGATTCGTAGTCACCCAACGCATGCTGCGCATGTATAAAAAGTAATAATAAAGGATGATTTTTTATGACGACATTGGTGCCCTTGTTTTATTTAGTTGCCGCGGTTTGCTTTATTCTGGCCTTAAAAGGACTTGCTAGTCCTGCCACTTCCCGTAGAGGGAATTTATTAGGCATTTTAGGTATGAGTATCGCAGTGATTGCCACTTTGTTGATGCCTAGCATTCATCATCACATCTATTTATTGGGTTTAATGTTAGCTGGTGGCATTATTGGCACTTTCATCGCCTTAAAAATTAACATGACCGCTATTCCACAGCTTGTCGCGGCTTTCCACTCTCTAGTGGGTATGGCTGCGGTATTGGTCGCTTATTGTGCCTTTTTA
>SCSO01000125.1 GCA_004297865.1 Legionella sp. | reverse complement strand
GGTAATAATGACGAGCCAACACGTAACGGGCCAACATATACATGACTGCCGTTTGGCGATCGGCTGCGTCACCACCACTTTTAGCTACTTCATCCAAATCTAAAGAAACCACACGTGCATCGCCAATATCAAAACTACTCACACGCGATAAGATAGGGTATTCGCGCACAGCACCAGAAATCATTCGAGAGAAAGCATTAATGAGCGATTCTCCGGTAGGTGCAGTTACCTTTTCATAGAGATCTTCAATAGAAGAAGTACGACAAATGGATGCTGAATCCGCCAATAGAGGCATCGCATAACGCTGTGCCAACATAGCCTCATGGACAAACCCTGCAGAATACAACGAATCGGTCACTTCCCACCAAGTGGACTTAGAATCACGAACGAACCCAATTTCCTCTAAAATACTATCAATAAATTCTTCTACTCCTGGTGCGTAAGGAGTTGGGTTAAATTCATCCGCCATGCTCTTATACAGTTCATCAACCACCATACCAGCCAGATCCGCCATACCATCGTAAGGGCGGCTAGCACCCAAAGGAGTGGTTAAAAGAGTCATAAAATTCACGAGGAAGGCTCTTTCAAGCGCCGTAGGATAGCGGCAGCCTAATTGGGTATCAAAGGGGTTAATAGAATACTCAGGGGTCATACGTAAACGATGATAAGCCACCAAATGACGTTTAGAAGCTGGTAAAGCTTCTTTTAATAAAGAAATCAATCCGCTACTGGATGGACCAATATCGATAATAGCGATACGGGGCAAACGCATTAATCCACCCGATAAGCATAGGGCTAAATTGAGCGCGTTAGACAATACTGATTTACCGGAACCAGGGCGAGCATAAACTAAATCAATCCATGTAGTTTGTTCGGTAGAACCCGGTTGGAAAGGCCAAGGCTTACCGTCTGGAGAACGGAATAATAAAGCACCATGTTTCCAGGGTGAAGCAGGACGCGTAATGGGTAGCATGGTAATGACATCACTTAATGGTGCAACTGAAGGAACTGCTGCACTATTAAGGCTAGTCGCTAACATAGTGGATACGAAACCCGCAAAAGGATCCCCGCAAATTTCTGATACATCAGTGGAACCCCAACCTTGAATCGCTTTTACCAGCTCAGAGCTTCTACGACGCAATAAAGGGATATTATTTTCGGGAGCCCAAGTGGTGGCTACAACACGCAAACGGACAATAGCTTCGTCTGTGTTGAGTTGTAAATATTTTAATAAATTCACTGAATCTGAAATCAAACGATTTTGCGCAGAACTAAAACTTAATATCGCAGATAAAAGACCTTTTAATTTGATCGTTCCTAAGCCTTCACTCTCGATTAAAAAGGACATGCGCCAAGGGATGTGTGAAGGAAGTATGCGCGAAAATAACGTCATGAATGGACGCACATCTTTGGGAAATAGATCAATATAGGTTGAGGAATATATCTTATCACCAACACGCACAGTTCGTAGATCGATAGCTTCTGCGTCTCTAGGTAATACTTGTTTGGCTAAAGAAGGCCATAATAAATCAGAAGCATCTCCATCAAAACCTTTCACCTCACGCACTGGAATTTTATCCCCAGGTAAAGTAGCGCGCCAATCGTCGGCTGTATAATCTGGATCTCCCGTCATGCGTATTGCATGAATGTCGTCATGAACTTCTAACAATTTGGCAAAAACATGCAAGGAATCTAAATCATTAACCACAGAACGCACATAAGCATCATGAGTGTCTCTTAATTCAGGGACTGCAGCGAAGATAGTTTGTGAATTTTGAAAAGGTGGGGAATTCGTATCTTTCAACATTTTGAGCTTAGCTTTATTTGCTGCTTTTAATTGCTCGCTACTTAAGTTAATTGGGCGAGTAATTAATACAAAATACACTTTTTCTTCCGCACAATATTGCGCTAAATAATTAACTCGTTCTGCGAATAAATCCGATAGATTCAATTCCAGACGTTGCGCTGTGGCTTCAGCAGGCTCA
>SCSO01000485.1 GCA_004297865.1 Legionella sp. | reverse complement strand
ATAAATTTTCAAGTGAAACCCTATGAATAATGATACATCTTCTAATTCTAATACTGATTCGCAAACTTTGCTTAATCAGATCATTATTGACTATATGAAAGAGAAAAAATGGAAAAACCGCTGGCGCTGGGGTTTCCGCATTATCATAATGCTCTTTTTTGGGTTTATTGCATATCAAATATTTCTGGCTAATTCCGAAGAAATAATCAATACCACCAAGCCGCATGTGGGGATTATTGATTTGAATGGCGAAATTATGGACGACAAAGCGGGTAGTGCGGATGATTTTGCTAAGGGCATTGATGCGGCTTATAAAAATAAGGGTTTAAAGGCTTTAATTATCCGTATAAATAGCCCTGGTGGCAGCCCTGTACAAGCAGAATACATGTACAACTCCATCAAATATTACAAAAAACAATATCCTGAAGTGAAAACCTACGCTGTTTGTGTGGATTTATGTGCTTCCGCAGCTTATTACGTCGCTGCAGCTGCAGATGAAATCTATGCCAGTCCAGCCAGTATGGTAGGTTCTATTGGAGTGGTTTATAACGGTTTTGGTTTTGTTGATGCTATGCAAAAACTGGGTATTACGCGTCGTTTACAAACCGCTGGCAGTTTTAAAGGTTTATTAGATCCGTTTTCTCCCGAAAATGAACAACAACAGAAAAAACTACAAGTTATGCTTGATATAGTGCACAAGCAGTTTATTAACCGGGTTAAGGAAGGGCGAGGCTCGCGTTTACACATTGATGATGAAACTTTTTCTGGTCTGATTTGGACTGGGCAACAAGCCTTAGATATCGGTTTGATTGATGGCTTTGCCAGCGCAGGTCAATTAATGCGTGATACGATTCAATTGGATAGCGTGGTGGATTATACTCATAAACAAAATCTCTTTGATCGAGTGAGTAAAAATCTAGGTGCGTCGATGGCTGAAGCTTTACCGCGTAGTTTGGGGTTAAAGCCAGGGTTAAGTTGATTATAGAGATTGGGTGAGCTTTGTAGGTTGGGTCGCGACCCAACATAACCGCTCACACCTTCGTTCAAGATCTTTATGTTGGGTCATGACCCAACCTACATGCGGGTTTTCGTGAACGTGCCCGGGCACGAAAAAAGTCGTAGGTTGGGTCGCGACCCAACAAATTTGCTGGTTATTCAGCACTGCTTCGCGCCGCAGGCGAAATAACCTGTAACAAAGACTTAAACACTTTAGGCGTTCCGGCGACCACATCACCTGATTTAAGAAAATCCTCACCACCTTGAATATCACTAACCATACCGCCAGCTTCCCGGATTATTAAGGCACCAGCAGCAATATCCCAAGGACGTAGGCCGAATTCCCAAAAGCCATCTAAACGACCGCTGGCTACATAAGCCAAATCTAAAGCAGCCGATCCAGTTCTACGCACACCGGCGCATTTACCCATCATGGCTTCAAAGGTAGGAAAATAACGTTTTGCTAAAGACAAATCTCGGAAGGGCACACCTGTTCCTAAAAGAGAACCGGCAAGCGCAGTTTGCTTGGAAACGCGAATACGACGGTCATTAATACGTGCTCCACGACCACGACTTGCAGCAAAG
>SCSO01000124.1 GCA_004297865.1 Legionella sp. | reverse complement strand
GGCTAATGGTTTTCATGAGTTAACTGATGCGTCAGCACAAGCTCGGCGTTTTGCTGATGATCAGGCTTTGCGGGAGGCTCGGGGTTTACCTTCTGTGGAGGCGGATGTTTATTTGTTAGATGCTTTGAGCCAGGGTTTACCTGCATGTAGTGGAGTGGCTCTAGGAGTGGATAGGTTACTGGCTTTAGCCCTAGAACAATCAAATCTCGCAAATGTTCAATCCTTTGATTTTAGGCGAGCATGATGCCTTTATATTAAATGTAGGTTGGGTCGTGACCCAACATGGATCTTGATGGTAGAAAAGGTTCGCTGTTGGGTCGAGACCCAACCTACGATTTTTATTATATTCGTGCTAAAATTAGGCCCATTTTGTAATCAAATCGTATGCTATGCCTGTTTTGTTACCTCATGATCATTTTACCTTTAATGCCAAAACGAAAATTCAAGACATTACTTCCTCATTTTTACATACTCATCAGTTTAATTATTTTCAATATCTTCGCTGTTATATTGATGGCTCGGTCGGTTTGCTGACGAATGAAACGGGATTACTAGAACTTTTTCAACATATTGATAATCAGCCGGTTATTTTTTCTTCGTATACCGAGGAACATCAAAAAGTCTCTTCTTTTTGGTTTCTTTGGGATGAAGAATTGCCTGATATGCCGGTGCAAATGGCGAGAGAAAAATTTAATTTGCGTAATGGAATTACGTATGTTCGTCGCACTCAATTTTATTACGATATGATTGCGGTGACGACAGCTTTTGATCCGATGAATGGTGGTTCCTTTTATTTAAATAAAATAAAAGCCATTGAACAATTTATTAATGATTTTGATGTGGAACATCAAGATTTGCTTGCTTTGATGGATAAAAATCCAATTTTGTTACCAGAGCCTTATCGCGATTGTAATTATGATAGGCTCTGTTTGACGCAAGGCAAAATTGATGTTCAGGGTAAAACGGGACTTACTCATATCACCGCGCAGGAGCTCGCTTGTCTTCGTGGTTTGTTGCAAGGTTTATCTTATAAAAATACGGCCAAACGCTTACATCTCTCTCCGCGGACGGTAGAGACTTATATTCAACGCATTAAGGCCCGTACAGGTTTTGCTAATTTGACTGAACTAGAACGGCTTCTCTATTAATGTTTGTCCGGGTTTTCCCGGACAGACATTGCCTTTTTGCTCTTTTAAACTCCGTTTTTTTATAAGGAGTCAGCATGAGTAAACAAGCAGAACATTTATTCACCCAATTTTGTAGTGGTTATGAAAATCGTGATTTATCTTTGTTATTAAGTCTATTTACCCAAGAAGCTATTATGTGGGGATCTGCTATTGATGAATATCGCGTGGGTCTTGCGCAGATAGAAGCGCAATTGCAAAGAGATTGGCAACAATCCGATCACGGACAAATTAAAGTGGGTGCTTTTATTCCTACAAAAGAAGATGAGCCTTGGACTGCAGCGATTAATACAGCCAAGCTAGTCATTGCAGGAGAGGAATATGAGTTTGAGCAATTACGCGGAACGATAACCATTGCGCAAGAAGAAGGTCAATGGAAAATCGCGCATATGCACGCATCCTTTCCGGATTATCGGAATTCGGAAAATAGTTCGTTTCCAGTTGGGGCGTAGGTTGAAAATGTAGGTTGGTGCCGAGCAAAGCGAAGCCCAACAGAATCTCCCTTCTCCCTGCAAGGAAGAAGGGAGATTTACTTTTCCAATTTTGATTCAATCCAATGGTTAATCTGCTCTTGCAACATCGGTAAAGTAACTGCGCCATTCTTTAAAACCTGTGCATGAAATTCACGAATATCAAAGTGATTCCCCATTTTCTTTTCCGCCAAATGCCGTAAGAGATCAATTTGTTGTTTACCTAACATGTAAGAAGTAGCTTGACCTGGGAGCATGATGTACCTGTCGACTTCACCCTCAATGATAAAATCACTCATTGCAGTATGCTGCTTCATGTATTCAATCGCTTCTTCACGAGTCCAATTCATCACATGCAATCCTGGATCAACGACTAAACGCGCAGTTCTTAATGTTTCGTTCGCCAACATCCCTAAACGAGAGATTTCATCAGTATATAAATTCATTTCATCTGCAACCCGCTCAGCATAGAGTGCCCAGCCTTCACCAAAACCTGCATTCCACAAATATTTATCTAAACTATGATGTGACTTATCTTCATAGGATATTGCCACTTGCAAATGATGACCTGGAATCAATTCATGGAAAAGAATCGCTTCTTGATCAACACGGCTCTTAGCGGTTGGATTGTAGGTGTTAATATAATAAGTACCTGGTTGTGTACCATCTTCACTGGGAGGAGAATATTCTCCAGAGGCGCCGGTTTTTGCGCGATATTCTGGATAAGGTTTAATGATTGCCTCTGATTTTGGAATAATGCCAAACCAGGCGGACATTTTGCTCTTAGCACGTTCAAACGCCGCATAATTATAACTAAGAATCTCTGCTTCGGATTTGAAAAGATACTCTGGCCGAGTCTTTGCTTCTTGAAAGATTGCACTCATGTCCTCTAAGCCAAATTCGTCCATTCCTATAGTAGCAACTTCTGACTTAAGTTGTTCCATATGTTGTAAGCCGAATTCATGGATTTTTTGAGGATCCATATTCAACGTGGTTTCTTGCTTAACTTTTGCCTGATAACAAGCCACACCATCTGGTAAAGCGGAGACACCTACTTGATCTCGTGCATAAGGCATATAGTCGTTTTCGAGAAAATTAGCATAGCGTTGTAAAGCAGGATGAATCTGATTTTTAATCAGTTCGGTAATGGTGGCTTTAAATTGCGGATCAGTATCGCGCTCAGCCATTGTAAAATAAGGAGAGGTTTCCGGGCTGTTTTTAAGAATAATTTGCAATTGTTTTAGAACAATACGCACAGCAGTTTTAGGGGCAGTATAGCCTTTGCTAATCCCTAATTTTAAATTATTGATTTCGTCATCAACCGTTTTTGAAAAAGTATTCCAACGTTTGATAGCCATTTGTCGATTTTCAGGGGTACCTACGGGTTGTTTTTCTGCAATCCGAGTAGAAATCATATGCCAACCAGCAAAGGTGGGATTAATATGCCATAAAGATTCATGACACACACGAGCACCTTGATTATTTTCTAAGGTCCCTTTTAAAAGGTTATAAGTAATATATTCAGGGGTATCCTGCAAAGCCTTCACATCAATTTGCGCTAGGGCGCTGAGAAACTCATCTTCACGTTGTTGCCAGCGTAAAGTTGCAACATGTGAATGATCTCTAAAATAATCATAAGCAACATCTTTCTTGCCCCAAAAAACTCCCATTTCAGGGAAGTTTTCAAAATAGGCTTTTTCATAATCATGAGCTAAGGCAATAAAACGCTCACGTTGATTTTGCCGGGAAGGATGGTTCGATTTAGCCATGAGCCCTGTACTTAATATTAAAGATAAGCCACACACTAGTATGCTTAATTTTTTGGGAAATTGGTAATCCATAATGCAACACCTTAGTAAAAAAATAGGATATAAATTATTCTGTTTCAACTTTCAAGATTTTTCTTTATTTGGCTGACGATATTGATCACTAATTCGTTTAATTTTCTCTACAGGTTTTAGGGGCATTCTCGTCATAAAAAAGTAGCACAGCCCAATGTAACTCAGCCCAAGAGTACAAATGAGGGAACTGCTTTGTTGCAATGAGCCAGAGCGATAGTAGTCGAGCACCAAACAGACCAAAATGGTCCATTGAACTTTGGAGTTTTTAATTAAAGCCTTAATAAAAGAAGTAAACATAGTGATCCTTAATGACAATTCCACTTGGCTTTATGCACAATGGAATACACTTCGTTATCACCAATGACCAGATGATCTAATAAACGGGTATCGATTAGATCAAGTGCCTGCCTTAGACGTTGGGTGACGACCATATCTTCCTCACTGGCATCCGAATGACCCGAAGGGTGATTATGTGCTAAAATAACTGCTGCGGCATTGAGTCTTAGCACCCGTTCAACAATAGGGCGGGGATGGACCGACGCGCTATTGATGGTGCCATGAAAGAGCTCTTCATAGGCTAACACGCGATTTTGGTTGTCTAAAAATAAAGCAACAAAGGTCTCGTATTTTTTATCGCGTAAACGGCGTTTAAGAAAAACATGGGTTTGATGAGAGTTATTTAAACAGATCTCTTTTTGCAATTGGATAAAATCACTACGCCGGCAAATTTCTTTAACGGCTTGTAATTGTACATAACGGACTTCACCTAAGCCTTGAATCTGTTTAAAATTCTGGGGATCGGCATTTAATACGCCGCGTAGATCACCTAAATGATCGACCAGATCGTTAGCTAGTTGAAAACAGGATTTTTTGCCGCTACCGGAACTAATGAATACCGCAAGTAACTCGGTGTCGGACATGGCTTGCACGCCATAGGTTAATAACTTCTCACGCAGGTGCAACTGCTGTTTAGGTTGGACATTCTTCATTTTCTATTCCTTTATGAAGAGGTTTATGTTTTGATCGAGGTATTCTTAATAAAATTGGTGCATTATGCAAGATTTTACTGATAAAAAAGTTCTTTTAGGTGTTTGTGGCGGCGTTGCTGCCTACAAATCCGCCTACTTGCTTCGAGAGCTAACACGCCTCGGTGCCCAGGTCCAAGTGGTGATGACTGCTTCTGCACAAGAGTTTATCACTCCTATGTTGATGCAGGCACTTTCAGGAAAGGAAGTACGTACTAGCTTATTTGATACGCAAGCCGAACGCGCCATGGGGCATATTGAATTAGCCCGGTGGGCTGATTATTTGGTTATTGCCCCAGCCTCAGCCAATTGCCTAGCCAAAATGGCCCAAGGGCTGGCCGATGATTTACTCTCCACTTTGTATTTAGTGACAGAAACTCCAGTGATAGTCTGTCCAGCAATGAATCGTAGCATGTGGGCACATCCAGCAACCCAAGCCAATACCAAACTCCTACAAGAGCGCGGCGTGATTTTTGTTGGACCGGAAGAAGGCTCGCAAGCCTGTGGTGAATATGGTTTGGGACGTATGAGTGAAGCTGAACAAATCATTGATGCACTGCGCTTATATGAAGTTAACCAATTATTAAAAGGAAAAAATGTCTTAATCACCGCGGGACCTACCCGTGAAGGCATTGATCCTGTGCGTTTTCTTAGCAATTACAGCTCCGGAAAAATGGGCTTTGCTCTCGCCGAAGCGGCGTTAATGGCTGGCGCTAAAGTCACTTTAGTCAGTGGACCAAGTCATTTAGAAGCTTCTGCAGGTATAGAGTTGGTTCGCGTGGATTCAGCACAATCCATGTTTAATGCGGTGATGGATAAGTTACAAAAAGGCCAGATCTTTATCGGAAGCGCGGCGGTTGCCGATTATCAATTAGAACAACCTTTAGATGAGAAAGTGAAGAAGAAAGATCAGGCAGAAATGAGTCTAAAACTAAAAAGAACTCCTGACATTTTAAGTGCGGTCGCTGAAAGTGGTCAGGCTTCCTTTGTAGTGGGTTTTGCTGCAGAAACCTCTCATCTTATTGAATATGCTCAAGATAAATTGCGCAATAAAAAACTCGATATGATTGTGGCTAATCAAGTAGGGAATGGTCGAGGTTTTGAGAATGATTTAAATGAAGTCACAGTAATCACAAAAAATAAACAGATTGCACTGCCATTGGCCCATAAAACCCGCTTAGCCGGGCAAATTATTGCAATCCTTGCGACAACTCTGCACAATAACGCCCTGTTGAAATAATAGGGAAAAATTATGCCGCAAGCCATTCAACTTAAAATCCTGGATTCACGCATCGGGGAAAGTATTCCTTTGCCTACTTATGCCACAGAAGGCTCTGCTGGTTTAGATTTGCGAGTTTGTCTCAATGAGCCCTTAGAATTAGCGCCACAACAAACGGTGTTATTACCCACAGGAATTTCTATTTATATTGCGGATCCTAAGCTTGCTGCGGTCATTTTACCGCGTTCAGGCCTCGGTCATAAAAATGGCATTGTGTTAGGGAATTTGGTGGGTTTAATTGATTCTGATTATCAAGGCGAATTGAAAATTTCCTGTTGGAATCGTAGCCAAGAATCGTTCACTATTAATCCTGGCGAGCGTATTGCTCAACTCGTTTTTGTACCGGTAGTACAAGCGGCTTTTGAAGTGGTCAAAGAATTCACCCAAAGTAATCGTGGTGAAGGGGGCTTTGGTAGTTCGGGGAGACATTAATGAATTATCAACACACTGAAATTAAACGTTCAGTTTTTCGTGCTTACGATATTCGAGGCGTGATTGGACGTGATCTTGATGAAAATGCATTTTACAGTATTGGCTTAGCTCTCGCTTGTCGATTGCAAGAATTGCAACGCCAACACATTTTTGTAGCGTGTGACGGACGTTTGACTAGCCCCGGTTTAACCCAAGCTTTAAAGCAAGGGCTTTTAGATAGTGGCATTGATGTCGTTGATTTAGGCGCAGTAGCTACCCCAGTGATGTATTACGCTACCGCAACTCAAACTATTGATTGTGGTTTAATGGTGACCGGCAGCCATAATCCTGCGGAATATAATGGCATAAAAATGGTTTTGGCAGGCAAAACTTTAGCCCAAGAAGACATCGATATTCTGTATCATTTGGTCATGTCTGGAAAACGTTTGCAGGGGCAGGGTAAAGAAAGTGCCTTAGATCTTATTCCAAATTATACCGCGCGCATCAAGAACGATATTCATCTTAAGCGTCCTTTAAAAGTAGTGGTTGATTGTGGGAATGGCATAGCAGGACCCGTAGTGCCGCAAGTGTTAAAAGATTTAGGTTGTGAAATTATTCCTTTGTATTGTGATGTGGATGGACGTTTCCCCAATCATCATCCGGATCCTACCGTAGAAAGCAATTTAGCCGATTTGAAAAGGGAAGTAGAGCGGAACGGTGCTGATTTAGGGATAGCTTTTGACGGTGATGCTGATCGTTTAGGATTGATAACGAACACAGGCGAAATGATTTGTCCTGATCGTTTGATGATGCTTTACGTTCAAGAAGTATTAAAACGTAAACCCGGGGCTACCATAGTTTATGATGTCAAATGTTCAAGTCATTTAGAACAAGTCATTAAAACTGCAGGTGGGGTGCCGCGCATGTGTCCTACAGGTCATTCCATTGTCAAAGCTGTTATGAAAGAATCACAAGCGGAATTAGCTGGTGAAATGAGCGGTCATTTATTTTTTAAAGATCGCTGGTATGGTTTTGATGATGCTTTATATAGCGCGTGTCGTTTATTAGAAATTATTGCCGCGACTGATTTATCAGTGAGTGAACAATTTGCTTGTATTCCTAATAGTGTCAATACACCAGAATTAAAAATTGAAATTGCCGATGAAGATAAATTTCATTTCATGACCCGTTTTACTAAAGAAGCGGATTTTCCTGGCGCACAAATCATTTCAATTGATGGCTTACGCGTGGAGTTTTTAAATGGCTGGGGACTGTTGCGTGCGTCAAATACTACTCCCTGTTTAGTAGCTCGTTTTGAAGCCATCGATTTAGCTAATTTGGTGATCATTCAAAATCTGTTTAAATTGCAAATGCAACGTTTTGATGCCCAACTACAGCTACCTTTTTAGGTAGCTTTTTGCATCACGTACAACATGACTTCTAAGGGTAGTTGATTCTGCGTTCGTGCTGGAATTTTTTCTTGCTTAAGCAATTTAAAGCCTAGTTTGTGTAGGAGTTCTAGCACGTAGTCCGGATTATGACTAAAACGGGCGCTCAGCTCTAAAGTCCATGGCGATTGCGTGCTAATTTCCGTAGAGCAAATAAAATAACCTCCGGCGGTTAAATGATCGGAAATCGCGGCAAAGAGTGGTTCCAGATCGGCAAAATAAGGCAGCACATCCGCGGCAACTGCCAAATCAAATAGACTGTGGCTTTGTTGTAAAAAATCCAACAATTCCGCTTCCAGCAATTGATCATAAATTCCTTTAGTTTTCGCTTGGGCTAACATCTTTGCAGCGATATCAACGCCAATTAATTCTTTACTGCTTTCTCTAAGTACGACGCCGGTTAAGCCAGTACCACACCCTAAATCAACCGTTTTGTTGAAAGACAGAAGACCCAATTGATGCAGCAGACGTGCTATATGTTGCGGGATGGTGTATTTTAATTGGCCTTGCATATGCTGATCATAATACAGCGCATAATTGTTAAATAAATTTTGTGCATAATCTGGCGTGGTATGGGTGGCTTGGTTACCTTTGATGGCATCTAAAAGATGTTGGGTGACTTTGTCTTCAGGATTAGCCACTATCGCTTGTTCAAGATACTCTTTTGCCTTTTCTTTTTGCTCCATTCGCAAATAAATGGCTGCGAGATTGGTTAAAGCTGGGGCATGCTGAGTATGCACAGCTAATATTTGTTCAAAGAATAGAATAGCTTCGTTGAGATGACCTAATGCCATTTGCGCAACCCCAGAATTATAGAGGTATTCTAGATTCTGCGGCTCTTGTTTTAATAAGACATCATAATGCATTAAAGCATTTTCAAAACGATCATGGTGCATAAAAGTCGCGGCTAAATTATTGCGGGCATCGCGATGATCATTATCTAAGGCTAATGCTTTAGAAAAGAATTCAACAGCTAACTGTTGTTGGTCATTTTTTAAAGCGATTACGCCGAGATTAGTTAAGGCTTCAACATGAGCATTATTGTCTGTAAGCACCTTTTGAAAAGCGTGTTCTGCTTCTTGGAGTAAATTGTCCTCTAAGTACAAAACCCCTTGATAAAATTGCGCGTCGATGTGTTGCGGGTTTAAGGTGAGCACATTATTAAATTGAGTTTGTGCGGCTTTAAGCTGATTATTTTTAAGCAGTAAAACCCCTAAATTAAAATGGGCTGCTGCAAAATCCGGGCTAGCATGCACTGCTTCTTTATAATGTGACAAAGCGGCGGTGTAATTATTTTGTAAATCATAAATGGTCGCTAAATTATTATGGGCTTGAGCGTAATCAGGTTTTAGTGCAATGGCTTGGAGATAATAATCGATGGCTTTATCGTATTGCTGAATTTTTTTGTAGGCATTGCCCAGGTTATTAAGAATGCTAGGATCTTTTGAATCAAAATTTTGTGCTTTCGTTAAATAAAAAATCGCGGGTTCCATTTGCCCTAATTGCGCATAAGTCAGTCCTAAAAAATGCAAACTATCTTTATGTTGGGGGTTTATAGTTAAGATTTTTTCATAAAGCGCAATAGCATCGGGCAATTCACCTTCATATTGATGTCGATAAGCTTGAGCAAACAATTCATCTAGTTCATCTTTCATTTTAAATTTTGTGTAAGTAAGCGCAATTGAGCTAAAGCTGTTGCGCGATGACTAATAGTATTTTTGATATTAGCAGGTAATTCCGCCGCAGTGCAGCGATATTCTGGAATATAAAAAATGGGATCATAACCAAAACCTGCTTGACCTGAGGGTTCATGGGTAATTATTCCATTGATTAAACCGGTAGCAATGACGGGTGTGGGGTCTTTCGCATGTTGCACTAAAGCAATGGCACAATAAAAAAAGGCTTCTCGTTCTTTTATTCCCTTCAGATTATTGAGTAATAATTGGATATTATCCTCTTCTTGGGCGTCGATGCCGGCATAACGCGCTGAAAAGATTCCGGGTTCACCATTCAAAGCGGGAACTACCAAGCCTGAGTCATCAGCTAGTGCTGGTTTTCCCGTATGGGCACTGGCATGCCGCGCTTTAATTAAAGCATTTTCGATAAAACTTAAACCGTTTTCTTCCGGGCTAGAGACTCCTAAACTGGTTTGCGCAATACAATGGATAGGCGCTAGAAGCTCTTGTAATTCTTTGATTTTTCCTTTGTTACTTGTAGCAAGAATCAATTCTTTCATGATAATTTATTTTAAAAAGTGGGCCTGTATTGTAGCCTGGAGAACTTTATAGCGTAAATGATATTTTTTTAACAAAAAAAACGATAGTCTATAATAATAGTGGATTAGCAAAATTAAAGGGGATAATGTATGTTATCTGTGCGGGATGTGTTGATTTTATGTACTGGCTTTGAAATATTTAATACAATCAGCCATATTTTTCTCGCTTTGAATAATCCTTTTCCTATAAAGGTATTAAATTTTGTTATTACTTATAATTTCAATCTGTTTCAAATCTTATTAAATGTTTGTCTAACCGCCTTGTTTTTATGGGGTATTTCCCATATTCAACCCAAAAAACCGCGTGTAAGACGTAAAGTTGAACGTCGATCCCGCGCTCGCTAATATATTCCTCTTTGACCTCGCATTTGCGCTTTTTTTAGTATAAAATGGGTTTGTTTTTAAATAAATTGAACAAAAAATGCCATTTTCTCATATTTTACTCACATTACTAGTTGTTCTGGTTTGGGGAATTAATTTTCTTTTTGTCAAAATTGGACTTCAAGAAATTCCTCCCTTATTTCTGTGCACCTTGAGATTTACCCTCTCGAGTATTCCCGCTATTTTTTTTATAAAACCACCAGAAGCCCCTTTTAAAATCGTTGTTTATTATGGCTTAGTGATGTTTGCCATGCAGTTTGGTTTAGTGTTTACCGGTATGCAAGTGGGTATGACCGCGGGAATGGCCTCGTTAATTATGCAAGTCCAAGTATTTTTTAGTATGTTTATGGCCATGTATTTCTTAGGCGAAAAGGTGACCATTTCGCAAATGATAGGGGCTTTAATCGGTTTTATGGGCATTGGCGTTGTGGCTCTGCACTTTGATAACAACGTCTCCTTTTTAGGTTTTATCTTAATTCTTGGAGCGGCAACCACTTGGGGTGTAGGTAACTTGATCACTAAACAAGTGAAATCTGCCAATTTAATTTCTTTGATTGTATGGGGAACTTTTGTAGCGATTTTCCCTGTATTTATACTGTCTTTGCTTTTGGAAGGCCCAACCCAAATTCTTGATACGTACCATCATATCACTTGGCGAGGTGTGGGTGCCTTGATGTATATTGTTTATGCTTCCACTTGGGTTGGCTATGGCGTATGGAATTGGTTGTTGGAACGTTACCCAGTGAGCATGGTTGTGCCGTTTACTTTGCTTATCCCAGTGGTAGGCCTAGTCAGTTCGGTTTTATTTATGGGTGAGCCTTTTCAATCGTGGAAATTAGTGGCTGGTCTGTTGATCATTAGTGGTTTATGTATCAATTTAATTAGCTCACGAATCTTTGCGATTAAAACGCAGGAAGCAATCTAAATACTCTAGTCATTTAGCAATAAGGATTTTTGCATGTCTCATTTAAAACCTATCATTTTATGTGCTGATGATTTTGGTTTAAATCCTGGGATATCACAAGGTATCTTAAACTTAGTGCAACAGAAACGTTTATCGGCTGTCAGTTGTATGACTAACAGTACAGATTTTGCTGCGCAAGCAGCTTCTCTGCTGCAATATAAAGATCAGGTGCAAATTGGCCTGCATTTTAATTTAACGGAAGGTACTTTGTTCTCAGGAGAGCAGGGTACTCCATTAAAAAAACTATTATGGCAAAGTTATACACGCCGCCTTAATCCCGCAAAAATAACTAAGGAATTGCACGATCAATTAGACCATTTTGTGGAAACTTTCGGTGTCTTACCGGACTTTATCGATGGTCATCATCACATCCATCAATTACCCATGGTCGGTCCACAACTATTGCAAGTCTATGAACAAAAACTAAGAGCAAACGGTACATACATTCGTGCAACTTATCCTGCTTTTAGTTTAAGTTCGCATCGTTTTAAAACTAAAGTACTAGCAACTCTTGGCGGTAAACGTTTTCAGCAGCAATTGGCAAAAAAACGGATTGCGCATAACCCTTTTTTTTCCGGCCTTTATCATTTCAATGGTGATACGAATTATCGAAGTTATTTTAGGCAATGGTTAACTATGGCCAAACCGCATACTTTAATTATGTGTCATCCTGGTTTGACCAACGAATCCCAAGACTCCAATTCAGCAAGTCGATTAATTGAGTTTGATTACTTTGCTAGCGATGATTTTTTACAAGATTGTGCGGACTTACACATTCAGTTAAGTCCGTTGATCATCAAAGCTTGATTCTTCATCAATAATATAATGAGGCCGGCTTTTTACTTCATCAAAAACACGACCTATGTATTCACCAACCACACCAATGGCGAATAATTGTAAACCACCAAAAAAAGTGATAGCCGTTATGATAGTAGTCCAACCTGGCGTTTGAATTCCCCAAATACAGGTGCTGAGGATAATCCAAAAAGCAAATAGAATAGCAGCGCTGGAAACTAAGATTCCTCCCAAAGCGATTAGTCGCAAAGGAAAGGCAGTAAAAGAGGTAATGCC
>SCSO01000511.1 GCA_004297865.1 Legionella sp. | reverse complement strand
ATTCACCGCTGGAATCCCTAGTAATAGAGCAAAACTCACTCTTACCAATGTACTCTTTAGTTAAGTATAGTTCAAATTATTGGGTTTCTAGTGCATTTTGTATAAAAAATGTACTATAATTTGGGATCACATGAAGATTAGCTTGTTGTTGTCTCCGCGAAGGGGAGATACAGCTTTAATTGGGCATCTTACTCTATCAATTTCTGTAGGTTGGGTCGTGACCCAACATACCATTTCAGCATCACTCAAGATTTTTTGTTGGGTCCCGACCCAACCTACAAGAATGGATTCCCGCCTTCGCGGGAACGAGGCTAAGCTTTGCTACGTCTTTTCCCTTTATAACTCGTTGTTTTTCTTGGATTACCGGAAGAAAATCCCCGCTTAGGTAGCGCGGCAGAAGCTGCTTGAGGCAGGCTATGATTCGGTTCAAAATCATCCACCAAAACTCGGTTTATTTTATGTTTAATCAGTTTTTCAATCGCACTCAATTGCCCAATTTCGTCGGCACTGACTAAAGAAATAGCGGAACCTGAAGCCCCGGCACGTCCAGTTCGACCTATCCGATGCACATAATCTTCTGCGACTTGTGGTAGATCAAAATTAACCACGCAAGGAAGTTGATCAATATCTATTCCGCGTGCGGCTATATCGGTGGCCACTAAAATATGCAATTCACCAGATTTAAATTCCGCTAAGGCTTTGGTGCGTTGCGCTTGCGATTTATTCCCGTGAATAGCTGCGGCATAAATGTGTTCCTCGGCTAATTGTTTAACCAATTTATTAGCACCATGTTTCGTTCGGGCAAAAACTAAAGTTTGTCCCCATTTATTTTTATGAATCAAATGACTTAGTAACGCTGCTTTACGAGATTTATCTACCGGATGTATGGTTTGATTCACTGCGGCAACCGTAGTATTTCGCGGTGATACGTCAATTTCAACAGGATTATGTAAAATACTTTTCACTAAGGTTCTAATTTCATTAGAAAAAGTGGCCGAAAACATTAAGTTCTGCCGTTGTTTAGGTAATAAATTGATAATGCGTTTAATGT
>SCSO01000123.1 GCA_004297865.1 Legionella sp. | reverse complement strand
ATGATTTTTCTCCTTAATTCTATTTAATATCTATCCTTTTGATATTACTCACAATTGAGGATTTTGGGGAAAATATTAAACAATTAATTAAAATAATTGGCACTATAACTATAGTCGCTCCATTGGAAAAAGCAAATTAAGATCAAAGGGTGCCATGCTAGGCAATCGTTAAGAAATTGATTAACATTAATGTAAGTTGAATTAGGAGAATTACGCGTGAAGATTAAAAACGGAATTTACATTTTCGTAATCATTGGCTTATTACTGGGTATTTTTCTTGATTATTGTGTAAGAATTCAAGTACAAAATCTCTTTTATCCTACTCTAGTCACTTTATTCGCCTTGCTCTATTCACTGGCTTATGATGAACAAAATAGTGTGCAATTAATTGGTACCAGTTTTGTAGTGGCCTTGTTGTTATCCTTACCTTTATTTCCAATTCAATTAGGACAAACACCAACGCATCCAATTCATTTCATTAATTTTATGATTGCTTATCCCCTATTTGTCTATGTCGGACACTCATTCCATTACGCCTTTCATCGTGACCAAACGTTGAACATGAGTTATCGCTCTTTATTCGAAGCTGTTTGGAATACGATTCCGCTTCTTTTTGTTGCTAGCATTTTTTCTAGCCTGGCCTCTTTATTACTCATGTTAGGGGCATCTGTTTTTAAATCAGTAGGGAATGATCTATTGTGGGATCTTTATTTTAACAATCACCACTTTCATTTTATCACTAACACCACTTTGTTCTTTATAGGTTTAGGAATAGGCCAACAAAATAACCAAGTGATTTATAATATCCGTATTCTCCTGCTTAAAATGATGTACTACTTGTTCCCTGTTTTAGCTTTTATTAGTATATTGTATTGTGTTCTGTATCTGGTGAGCTTTGCTACGGGTGGTGAAGTGCCCATTGAGCCCTTAATTATTTTAATTCCTTTAAGCACCTTGGGAATTATTTTCTTTAACTCCTATTTCCAGGATGGGGATACAGAAAATCCCGCACCTCATGCTTTAAAAATATTTTTAAGAATTTATCGAGTGATATTATTAATTTTAGTATTACTCACCGTATATAAAATTTTCAGAGATTTTAATATTGAGACCAATGCGTTAATTTCTTTATTAACTGCAATAGGCTTTGCTTCAAGCTATGGGCTTACTGCTCATCTTTCTGAAGCGGATGAGAAAAATTGGATTCAAAGAGGAAATATTGCCACTGCTTGGTTTTTTGTTATTACTTTATTTCTTACCAATATTCCTTATTTACCGATTGATTTCACCATTCGTTCCAGTAGCAATCAACCGGCATTTAATTCTATCTTGACCCATTTTTAAGTCTTTAAATACAATTGCTCAAAACCAGAGAAGGACAGACTATGATGTTTTCTTAAGATTGCCTTCTCTGGATCCAAACTTAAAAATGGAAATTCCTCACATAAGGCTTTAAAAATAGCGTGCATTTCGATGCGGGCTAGTTTGGCTCCTAAACAGAAATGACTGCCATAACCAAATCCATAATGTGCTGCTTTTTTTTCTAAACTTAGTTGATCTGCATTTGTAAAATAACGCCCATCAC
>SCSO01000122.1 GCA_004297865.1 Legionella sp. | reverse complement strand
GCTCTTCCGATCTGCCTTTCATTACTTAATTCCTAGAAAGCCAGATTATTAATGTATGCGTAAATTACCATGTGGGTATTTATATTTCAATATGGATTCTCATTGACAAACAATAATGGAAGAGGATATCGAGGCGTTAATAAAATAATGCGCTACCTAACTGTTTAAGGACCACCGAAAATAAGGTTAAGCCTATGAACGACACAATTTTTGGTACATCTCTAAAGAAGAAGTAATGCGGAGCGATCATAAGGCATCTTCGGTTCATCATTGAGTATAATAAATACATCACCGCTCAATTAAGCACAACGGAAGAACTCCCTACATCATTTCTACGAGCCTCTTTATAAGCCCTAGGGCAATAAAACGATTGTGCAACCTTCGCTGTCAACAAAAATCTGTAGCTCATTTAAAATGGTCCTATTTAGCTTTTTTCTTTTTCGCCCTATCCAATAAAATTTAATAAACTATAGTTTGAAGTTCAATAACGCAGTACTATATTTCATTCAATCTCTATAAGGTATATCGGTATGAAAAAGGACTCTTTGTCAAAGGATTATGAGAGCGGTATTGAAGCGATTAAGAAGCGTTATCTTCCTAAGGCAATGGATTTGCTCAAAAATATTGAGAGTTTTTCACCTGATTTGGCCGATATTATTGTACGTCAAGGCATTCATGAAATATGGCAGGAAAAAACACCAACACTTAGTATGCGTGAAAAAGAACTGATGGTTTTGGCATCGATTATAACCGACAACACGGTCCAATTTGAAGTTGCTTTGCATACCGAAAACTGTTTACTACAAGGTGTGACTAAAGCAGAAATCATCGAGATGCTAATGCTCCTGACACTTTATGTCGGTCAACCCAAAATACTCAATTGCATTGATGCTGTTAAGCAAGCATTTAATAACTTTGATAACATGCGGTAACTTATTTTTAAAGGTTCGAGGGTCAGATCTGCCCTGATTGATTATACACTTGTTATTTTTTCTCTGATCCGTTATACCTCTGATTTTTAACAGGAGTAGCTCATGAAAATAATTTTTAAATACCCTTCTAGTATAAAGCTATCCCCGAAATCACTTCAGGGTATTTTACAAGCTAATTTTGAAAATGAGATAATTGTTGGATCGACTAGTGAATGCAAAACGAAAAATCCGATTAGTTATAGATTTGTGGAAGGTGAAGCATTTCAATCTAGAATTGCCAGCACGACCAATATAATCTCTATAGAATTTGAACTTAGGTCCGATTTTGTTAATCGAGAGGCACTAGTTGCCGACATAATAAAGTTATTTGAAAATGAGTGTGGGTTTCCAACTAATTCTATTATGCTTGATACGGTTCAGGAAACAGTTGCAGCGCCCCAGCTTAAGTAGCATGCCATTGAGAGTGTACGCGGTCAGATCTTGCCTTAGTATCATGAATGAGGTGAAACTTTGTTCCTTCCTCACCCCTTCGGGGCGCGCTGAAGCGCGTCCAAAACACTCCGCCGCACTTCGTGCTCTTCACTGCGTATTTTGTCGAATCTCCTACCCTTTGGTTCGTAGCCAGAATAGTCAAAATAAAAAAACTTATAAATCAATGTGTTGCGATGCGATGATTTATTAATTACTGCCTAGGACTGCCTAAATCAACTGGAATAACACTACTGTTTGTTACAAATCGGTGACACCTCACCTCAATATGTCATTTTTATTTCTTTTGATAATTATATCATTACAAAAGGAGACAGACTGTATTAGCTGCCTCCACCGCCGACCCAACTTCCACCACAATCTCATCATAAATCACTTGATCCGCAGACAATAAATCCTTTTTGCCAAGATTAAAACATTCCAACCAATCCTCTTTATTAACCACCATATCTTCAATAAAAGCCCGTTTAAGGTTAGGGTGTAAATTAGGCTTGAGATACGGCGTATAGAAAAGGGCTCCAAAGGATTCTCTAACATAATCTTCAGAAAAAATGTTAGTTACCCCGTAACTAAATATTAATTCCCCATCAATTAAAACTTCATGTGCACTTTTATATTCAGGACTAATTTGGTTGTTTGGATGATTCTTAGCTATAGAGGCTAAGCGCATTCGTGCCAATGCTACTGATTCGGTCATCTGCATTTCACGAAAGGCATGGTAGACATCATGTATCGCACCGCCAAAGGCTGTTTCACAGGGGTGACCATCAATAGTGGTCCTGAACATTCCTTTTGACATTTGATATTGGAATGATTGTTCTTTTTCAGGAAGATATAGCGTAAACGGTATAGATCCAACTGCTTTAAAGTTCCAATATAAATCTTCGTTTATGTAATAATACGTGGGGACTAGATTAACTGCCGTACGTCCAAGCGTCTTTGCTTTTGCATTTAATGCGGCTTGAAACATGGAGA
>SCSO01000510.1 GCA_004297865.1 Legionella sp. | reverse complement strand
CTGATGAACGGGGTCAGATGCATTTCGCCTACACTCCACGCGGTGCCGTTGAGCGGATCACCCTCTCTGATGGAACTGAAATTGAGTACGCATACGATGCGCTCAATCGTCGTATCGGACGCTCTGTATCAGGAGCCTCTGCCGAAGCGCTGAAGTACTACTATGAAGGTACCGATCTGACCCGTGTTGAAGATGGTCGGGGAACAGTCCTACGCCAATACTTCTACAATCCGCAACACAAGCTCATTGCAATTCGTGCGCAGGGCGCAATGTACTCAGCCGTGCTTGATGGTCAGGGAAGTCTTGTAGCGCTCACCGATACCAGTTCACGCGTTGCTGCACGCTTCACCTATGACGCATGGGGAAATCCTGTGTCTCCGCTCTCACCAGATCTTTCTGATCTCTACTACGCCTCAGGTTTCTATGAACCACTCGTGGGCATGTATCTGCTCGGTCCCCGTACGTATGACCCATCTATTGGCCGATTCCTTCAGAAGGACCCCTTGGCTGGTAGTCTCACTGATGTCATAAGTCAGAACGAGTATCTCTATGGTGGCAATGATCCAGTAAATCGCACAGATCCAAGCGGGCACCAGAGTGTAGAAGTTGGTGCAGGTACTTCTCCAAAGGCGCTCGCTGCGAACGCACGCCTCGCGGCTGATCAAATGCGCGATATTGTGGACACCGCACGCCAGCAACTTGAGGAGGCGAAGCTCTCGGGAATCGTTGAGGATATCGCTGACGCGACTGAAGCGTATGCCGCAGCTAAGGCAGCACGCAATGCGATGCTTGATATCGCGCAAGAGAACGAAGCGCTCGTTGCAACACTTCACGCAGAAGCGGAAGCGTTGGCTGTAGAAGCATTGGTTGTACCGGAGCCTTTACCAGAAGCCGCAGTTCCTGCGCCACAGGATGCTGCTACCAGTACTGAGGCAGTTGTTGAGCCAATTCCAACTCCAGAATCTATCGAGTCTGTGCCAACTGTGCCTGAGCCAGTTGTTGAGCCGGCCACA
>SCSO01000121.1 GCA_004297865.1 Legionella sp. | reverse complement strand
GAACGCCGCTCTCCCATCACGGTGCGGCAAGAGGCTCAGGCATTAAAAGAAGAAGATATTTTACCGAATGAGCCTATTACCGTGGTGCTTTCAAAAAATGGCTGGATTAGAGCGGCTAAAGGACATGACATTGACGGCCGTGAATTGAGTTACAAAGCCGGAGATGAATTTAAAGCGCAGGTTTACGCGCGGAGTAATCAACAAATTGTATTCTTTGATAGTGAAGGTAAGGTTTACGCTCTACCTGGACATGCCCTTCCTTCAGCGCGTGGTCAAGGTGAGCCTTTAACTGGAAAATTGAATCCTGCGGAAGGCATGCATTTTGAAACTCTTGCGGGCGGTGAGCCAGAACAATTGGTTCTATTGGCGAGTGATGCAGGTTATGGCTTTATTGCCAAGCTGGGTGATTTGTATGTGAAAAATAGAAATGGTAAGGCCTGTATCAAGTTAGGGGAAAACAGTCATATGGTTGCCCCAAGACTTTTACCGCAACAGGAACAAACTTATTATGTGGCTTGTGCCACGAATATTGGGCGTTTATTGATATTCGCAGTGAGCGAGCTTCCCGAATTATCGCGCGGGAAAGGGAATAAGATGATTAGTATTCCTTCCGCAAAAGCCGTCTCTCGAGAAGAGTATCTCATTGATGTTGCCGTTTTATCAGAAAAAGATTCTTTAACCATACATGCAGGGAAACGTCATTTTACTCTTAAAGGTGCGGATTTAGCGCATTATCAAGGAGAGAGAGGTCGTCGAGGTAATCGTTTACCTCGAGGCTTGCAAAATGTTACGCATATGGAAGTGACTTCGGCTGAGGTAGAAACGTAGAAATGTAGATACGTAGCCTGTATTACGACTTCGTCTAATACAGGCTACGTTTTTAATAACTTCACAAGTAACGCCAATTTTTCATCCTCTAACAACGTCAAAGGCAAAGTAGCTAACCCTGCCGCGCGATAAAGATTATTAATCAGCGGATCTGCAATCGCATCTAAATGTAAAGCAATAGTCTTACTATCCCCGCGCTTCAAAGGGCCAGTTAATGCTTGGCTAATATTCTGTGTGGTTAATAAATTATTTAAATTCCCTTGCATTAATTTACCAATCATAACGCGCGCTTCCGCTGCCGGGATTCCTGCGTTAATTAACAATTCTTCACTACAGGCAGCCAGTGTGACTAAATAATTTGAAGCCATACAGGCAGCAGCATGATAAACAGGTTTTGCTGCAGCAGTAATCGGAATTAGGTTTGCTCCGAGAGAGTAAAACAATTCTTTTAACCAATCACGGATCGCTACATCACCCTCAATAACACAATCCACCTGATCAAAACAATTCGCGTCTAAATATCCGGATTTAAATGCTTTTAAAGGATGAACGCTGGCGATCTCGCAACCGTATTTTTTCAAAGGGGCTAATATGTCCGAACTTAAAACACCACTGCAATGAATAATACGATTACCAGGCTCAAGAATAGAAGACGATAATAACTCTTGGACCACATCCACAATGACATCATCATTTACCGTAATCCAAAAAACATCCGCTTTAGGCAATTGTCTTATTTGATTTACAGCATGACCTGCGCCAATAGATTTACAAGCAGTTTCTGCACTGTGCAAACTACGATTGCATATAGCCTGCAAATTGAGCAAGCGATGTTGAATTAGGGCAAAAGCTATATTCATTCCCAACCGACCAGCGCCGATGAGGTTATATTTCAACACGTTAACTCCTTAAAAAATCGGGTTAAATTTCAGTTGTAACAAATGAGTATAAATTGTAATTTTAGTAATAAAAACACAAAATTTTATCTTTATTTGATTTTTGTGATTGTTTTTATTGCGAAATTATAGCACGATAAAATTTCGGCAAAAAATCAGGATGATACTATGAAAAAACGAATTGTTTCTTTATTTGTCATTTCCGCAGTTGCTTCGTCAGTCTACGCTGCGTCTACTAATTTAATTTGGGGTGACGCAGACAAATACATGCGGCAATTCAAAA
>SCSO01000120.1 GCA_004297865.1 Legionella sp. | reverse complement strand
TGCAGATTGGGCACTTCACCGTGCGCCACACTGACGGCAATGAAATGTTCCGTCATCATGCGTAAATAATCATTATCAACTTCTCGTAAGGTCACGCTTTCATCAAAAGCTTGGCTATGGTATTCCTTGACCTCTTTATTGGTAATTGTAGGAGTAATCCATGCGTCCTTAATACCTATTTGATAATTAAATAACAAACCACAGAGTCTATTTTTTCGCCCCGCTTTAACGGTAATGAAAACGCCTTGCGATCCAGTGCCATCGATTTCTGTGGCGGTAATGGTCACATTGGTAGGTTTGGGTTCTTTTTCAAAAACCACCCCTTTTTTACGTTGCTCTTTAATCCATTTATCAAAATAAGCACGATAAGATTCGGGATACCAATATTTAATCGTTTGTAAGCGGGTAAGGGCCGCAGATGTTAGACGGATCTTATCCATGATTTGATCAAAAACACTAACAACTACATCGCGAACTTCGGCTTTAGGATGTAGTAAAGTTAATAAAGCAATTTCATGGCCTTCGGGAATATTGTATAAATCGACGATTAAATCTGCAAAGAAATCGGCGGGCATCGCGTAGCTTTGTGCAAAAAAGTTTTCTGCAATATCAAAAATGGAAAGATCAGATAAATCCAAAATCAGATCTCTAATCGTATCTAAATGACTTGTTTGGTCCAATTCGTCTGAAAGTTCTTCTTCATCGCTAGCCAAATTAAAATATGCAGCTTTTAATTCTTCGGTTAATTCCACATGGACTTCATAAAAGGCATTAAGAACAGGTAACCAAAAACTTAAGCTATGTTTCTGGGAATTAATAGCAGCTGCCAAATGATTCATTAATTGGTTGAGCACTTTCGTAGTAATTTTATTGTTAGCCTCTGCGCCAGCTTGCAATTGCGCAACACAGATATCTAAGGAAAAAACACAAGCAGAGTATATTGAAGGATCAGTTTCAACTTGTTCATCTTCAAGATTATTAATAAGATCTACTAATTTAAATGACAATTCTGGATTTTGAAAAAAGAGGGAATAGAGCTTCTGATTAGGCTCTGCATTATTTTCAATCAGCACCGCCATTTCAGCAAGTACACGCTGCAATTCTGAAGGATCATTTTTCATCTAGTTTAGGCACCTGTCTGGGTTTGCCATGCTCGTCTATAGCAACAAATACAAATATGCCTTCGGTTACTTGATAGCTTTCATTTTGGGTAGCAGGAACTGCCCATACTTCCACGCCTACCGTCATCGATGAATTACCTTGTTTCAGTAACTCTACATGGCAGCTCACGATATCGCCCACATGAACTGGTTTAAGAAAAGTCATAGAATTGATGGCAACCGTAACTACTCGTCCATGAGCAATTCGCTTTGCTAAAACTCCAGCCGCTAAGTCCATTTGAGAGACTATCCATCCACCAAAAATGTCCCCGTTGGCATTGGTGCTAGCGGGCATTGCTAGAGTTTGGATAGTCAATTCGCCTTTAGGCATTTTCTTCATTATTATCCGCCACGTTTTAATTTGGATAATGCATCAGCCATCGCTGTGTTAAAAACAGTTTTCGGTTTTGCAGGCTCTACCTTTTTAACCGACTCATTCCTTTTTTTAGTATCGTGTTTTTTATTTTCCGTTTGCGATTTGGGCGCATGTATTTTGGCGACTTTTTTAGGATCTGCGGCCGCAGCCTTGTCTTCTTCTAATTTCATACTTAAGCCAATACGCTTACGCACTTTATCGACCTCAATTACTTTTACTTTTACTATATCACCAGCCTTTACTACTGTTCTAGGATCACTGATGAAACGGTTAGTCATTTCGGAAATATGCACTAAACCATCTTGATGTACCCCTATATCCACAAAGGCACCAAAATTAGTCACGTTACTCACGACGCCTTCAAGAATCATCCCTTCATGAAGGTCTTTAATATCTTCAACACCTTCTTTAAATTGTGCGGTCTTAAATTCGGGACGGGGATCGCGACCTGGCTTTTCTAATTCACGTAATACATCACGAATAGTAGGTAGGCCAAATTCCTCACAAACGTATTGATCTGCATTAATACTTTGTAGTAACTCTTTATTGCCAATAGCTTGCGGTATTTCGACTTGTTTATCCTTGAGGATGCGTTCGACTAGGGGATAAGCCTCAGGATGTACACAAGACGCATCTAAAGGATTATCGCCTTGCATAATGCGCAAGAAACCTGCAGATTGTTGGAACGCTTTTTCACCCATTCTATGGATGCTCTTTAATTGCTCACGATTTTTAAATGCGCCATTTTCATCACGAAATTGCACGATGTTTTTGGCTAAGCTGTCATTCAAACCAGATACTCGCGCTAATAAAGCGGCGGAAGCCGTATTCACATCAACACCCACACCAGTCACGCAATCTTCAACAACACCATCTAGGCAACGTGCTAATCGCGCTTGATTCACATCATGCTGATATTGACCTACACCAATGGCCTTCGCTTCGATTTTAACTAATTCAGCTAAAGGATCTTGTAAACGACGGGCAATAGAGACTGCTCCACGTAAGGTGACATCTAGATCAGGAAACTCATTGGCAGCAATTTCTGATGCAGAATAAACGGAAGCACCTGCTTCACTGACAATGATTTTGCTTAATTTCAGATCGGGATACATTTTAATTAAATCAGCGACTAAACGTTCTGTTTCACGTGAACCCGTACCATTACCAATACTGATTAAATTCACTTGGTATTTGACCACAAGCTTCGCCAAATCCGCAATGGATTGATGCCATTCATTCTGAGGAGCAAAGGGGTAGATTACCGAGTAATCTAATAATTTACCGGTGGCATCGACCACTACCGTTTTTACTCCAGTCCTAATACCAGGATCTAAACCGATAGTAATTTGCGGGCCTGCCGGAGCCGCTAATAGTAAATCACGTAGATTGCGCGCAAAGACTTTAATTGCTTCTTCATCTGCTATTTCACGCAAACGGGTGAGTAACTCTAATTCTAATTTAGTAAATAATTTGATCTTCCAAGTACTCTGTACCGTTTCCAATAGCCAACTATCAGCTTTTCTTTGTTGATTGACGATTTTAAAATGAGCAGCTACTTTATTTTCACCATATTGCATATCGGTTTCTGGTAAATTCAACGAAACCTGTAAAACGCTTTCGCGGCGTCCACGAAAGAGTGCTAAAGCTCGATGCGAAGGAATTTTTTTAATGGCTTCAGAATAATCAAAATAATCTGAGAATTTATTAACGGTTTCTTTTTTCTTACTACTACCTACTGATTTCACGATGCCGTGTTGCCATAAGTATTCTCGTAGCTCATTAATTAATTCCGCGTCTTCCGCAAAATGTTCCATTAAAATATGACGAGCACCTTCTAAAGCTGCTTTGACATCTTCAACACCCGCTTCTGCATTTACATATTTCAATGCTTCTTCTTCAGGACTTAAATTGGGATCTTTCCATAAGGATTGCGCTAAAGGTTCTAATCCTGCTTCAATAGCAATTTGAGCTTTGGTGCGACGTTTAGGACGATAGGGGAGGTATAAATCTTCCAGACGTGTTTTAGTATCAGCTGCGAGAATCGCTTTTTCTAATTCGGGAGTTAACTTTTCTTGTTCACGAATAGAATCTAAAACAACAACTCGTCTTTCTTGAAGCTCTCGAAGGTAATGCAAGCGTTCTTCCAAAAAACGTAGTTGCACATCATCCAAACCGCCAGTCGCCTCTTTACGATAGCGTGCAATAAAAGGTACTGTCGCACCTTCATCTAGAAAACGAATGGCCGTTTCCACTTGCGACACTTTAACTTTAAGTTCTTGTGCAATGATGGTCGCAGCGACTAACATGTCTTGAGTCATTTACATCCCCGTAAAACTTTAAAAATAAAC
>SCSO01000007.1 GCA_004297865.1 Legionella sp. | reverse complement strand
TAAGCGATATTTCAATCGAGTCTTTCCCGCGAAGGCGGGAATCCATCCCTAATTTAGTTCAATACCAATGCAGGAATGGATCTCCGCCTTCGCGGAGATGACACCATCTAAATCAAGTGTTTAAAATTGGACTTCGAAACTCCTTAACCTGACGGCTATGGGTCTCGACCCAACCAGATATAGGCACACTAGGAAACATTTCCAAGGTTACTGAAACGGGACTTTGTACTTTTGTTGTAGCAGTCGCACTGCAAGCCTTACCTGAAGAAGTTTGAGTTGATGCTAATGTTGGGGTAGGAGCACTTTTTACTTTTTCCTTTGTAGTAGTGGCAATACTGGCAACTACAGATTCCCCCTTTAATTCTGCCAGTTTTAATTGGGCTAATTGCCTAGTGTTCTGATCCAGATTATTTGCTGCCGATGCCTTTTTCAGACAGTCCATCGCTTGTTCTTTGGGATTAGACCTAAAGAGACGATGAGATAATTGTGGTGAATTTAAGTAATACATTCCTAACCAATAATTCGCTTCAGGATGTATTTTAGCAAGTTTTTTTAAGGTGCCCACACCTTCTGCCGTTGCAAAGTTTTGGTACGATAAACCATATTCTACTTGTTGAATACCCTTAACATCATAACGAGCTAGGGCATGTTGTTTGAGCAAATAGATTAGATTATCTAAATCCTCTGCATTGAAATCTTTTACCGACTCGGGAAAACCTTCTAACACTCGATAATGAATTGAAATCTTAGTTTGGATAACGTCATATATATTCTTTATCAATGGTTGATTTAACCTTGCTGAAAGAGTATTTAAAAATTTTAATGCTGCTGCTAGATTTTTTAATACGGCTGGGGTGAGAACATTTTGAGAATCATTCAACCTCCCTCTTAAAATGGCCAATAAGGTCACATCTTCTAAACGATGCGTTTTAAACAGGGGAATAGAACCTCCCCAATTATAATCCACAACCCGCAATACTATATATTTAACCAAATCATTTTTACCAGCTAAACCAGTTTTATATAAGGCAGCGCGCGGCCTAATCGCTTGAGGATTACCTAAAGCAAGCGCTTGATCAAAGAATTGAGCAGCAACTCGCGGGTTGGTTTTGCCATCAATACCTTCCAAATGAATTTGACCTAGTTGCGTCAAAGATGCCACATGTCCTTTATCCGCAGCTCGGGTAAAGCAATTGCAGGCTTCTTGCATATCAACAGGACCGCCAATCCCTTTTTGATATTTTAATCCACGTGAATAGAAGGCCTCTGCAACTCCTCGAGCCATGTCATACTCATCAAGCGCTATTCTACAAGCGATATCCTGATGGGAACGGAGTTCTTCACGTAAGCTTTTTGCTTCACTACTATCTAAGGTGATTGCTTTATCAAGCAATTGAAAAGCTTTTTGGTATTCTTTCTCTTTTATATGAATGCGAGCACGTACCACCATTGCCTTTATATTATCTAAAGCAATTGCTGCCTCGAGAAGAGGAATAGCTTTTAGAATATTTCCCTTATTGAATAAATAAAGTCCATATTCAAACAACTCAACACTACCTTTTCCTTGAATCGCTTTTTCAAAAAGGGCAATAGCCTCCGCCTCTTGATGGTCATCTAAATGATACAATGCTCTATAAGCCATTGCTAAATGCTCACCATGCTCAATGGCTTGATCATAATAAAAAATGGCTTCTTTTTTCTTCCCTTTATTATCATAGAGTATGCCTAAATTACACAATGCGTCCTTATATACGTCCTTATCTCCGAGTAAAAGAGCACGTTCATATAATTCTATTGCTTTCTCTTTTTTATTCTCATCATTATAGGCATCAGCACGTAACATCATTGCTTTAGCATGATTTAATTTACAAGCCCTATCCAAAAATTGGATATATTTGCCAGTATCTTTTTTGTCTCTATATAATTTAGCCTGTTCGACCATCGCGTCAGCATTTTCTAATGCAATCGCTTCATCTAGAAGTTTTACAGCTAGTTCTTCTTTTGCAGGTATTTCACTCAAGTACATCACTGCCCGTATTGTCATTGCTTGACTATCTTTTAATGCAATGGCTTGGTCTAAGTATTCTATTGCTATTTGTACTTCTTTAGGATCTTTAGAATCTTTAAAGATCAGTGCTAGGTAGGTGAAGGCTCGCTTGTTACCTAAAATTTTGGCTTTTTCAAATAATTCTTGTGCAATTTTCATTTGATCAGGGCCACCAGAATCCTTCAGGTGGATAATCCCGCGTTCAATCATAGCTTCTGAATTACCTAGAGCAATCGCCTTTTCAAGTAGATCAATGGCGCGCTGAATATTCAAAGGTGGCAAAACATTTGGGACTAAACCTTTGAGAAACAATTTTGCCAATTCCACCATTGCTAGTGGCTCATTTTTAGCACTCGCTTGCTGAAAAAGTTTTAGCGCTTTCGAGATATTTTGCGCGCCGCCCACTTTCTCTAAATAGAGAATTGCACGATAAGTTTTCGCAATAACACTGCCACGAGCCATTGCTCTTTCATAAAGCTTAATGGCTTTAGCAACACTGACATCACTTTCTTTACCACTAATGTAAAAATTGGCGCGTTGTGTCATCGCTTCATAATGATTCAAAGCAATTGCCTCATCATATAAACGGATAGCAGCTGCAAATTCATTTGCCTCTTTATGCAAAATAGCACGCGCATAGAGGGCTTGCGGATCTTTTGCAATTACCCCTTTATCCAAAAGAAGGATAGCTTGCTCGAATTCTTCTCTGGTGCCTTGCAAATATAACTTCGCTTTAAAATACAATGCCCAAGTGCAACCTAAAGCAATAGCTTGATCGTAAAGTTCAATTGCTTTTTGTCTATTTATCTTTTCAATCAATTGTGCACGTAAACACATAGCATAAGGATTTTTTAAATAGATTGCCTTTTCTAGGGTTTCATTAACTTGCGTGGAGTTGCGCTTTCTATGGATTCCAAATTGTGTAAGTAAAGCGTATAAAAAAAGGATTTGTGAATAATCAGGGGAATCTGCTTCTTTCACTTTTTTTAAACTAAGCACCTTTTTGTAGAGTGAACTCTGTTCCTTTTTAGTTAAGGTGAATAATTCAAATTGCGAGAGTTGAGCATGTCGTTCTTGGTCATTGCCATGAACGACTTGTTGAACAAATTTAGTGACATTAAACATTCTTACAACTCCATTTAAAAAGATTATTTAAAATAGAAACCCTAAGCATTGGTTGCATTGCTTAAGGGGTAACACTAGTATCTTCTGCATCCGATGCATTCGAGGAGCCGTCGTCAGAGACAGCGCTTTGCATTTCTATATCCTCATTAGCATTTTCGGAAGGAGGAGTATTGCATTTAACCGCAATGTAATAAGTGATAAATGCTAATACCATCGGAATACCCAAAGTTAAAGATAACCAAAGGGCTAAACTTTGCCTAAATGCATTATTGAGATCATCAGATATCATTTGTTGATGGCTTAATTCGTGAGATCGTTGCAAAAAGGTCGCATTGATAGAATGTGACATATCTGTTAATGAAGGGATACGATTTTGTATGTCCTGTTGTAATTGTGGGTAATTAATTCCAGTTGCATTAAAAGCGGCAACCGCAGCGGCAAGAAATTGAAACAATTTTGCACTCAAATCAACAGTAGCTGTTTCTTGATTACTATATCCTGCGGTATCCACCACTTGTACTACTGTTTGTCCATCCAAGGTATAAGATAGGGGAAAGTGAGATCCGTAGTTTCTATTAATCTGTATTAAAACCAAACCAGATGACATCTCTCCCGTTGTACTTGAAGTTTCGCGAACGAGAAAACTGTCAGGATTTTTTATTTTAAATCGCCGAGAATAAAAACCACAATCTAATTCAGCTATGCTTAGCCCGCTTCCTTGAAGCATATTTTGAAATGCAAAGTTAATAGTTGTTGTTTCTTTATAAGGGTGGTAATGAGGTGTGCTAATTAATATTTTATTCACATAAATAAAGGTGTAAGTGGTATAACTTTTGCCAACTGTCGTTGACTGATTCACTGCTTGATCAGGAATAAATTGCAATCCACCGTATAACTTAAGTACATCAGTGGAAGTTAAGTTTTGACTACTGACAATAAGCCTCAGTAAATCAATAAGTTGTCCATTAAATCTCATATACCCTGCTTTGGCGCAATCCAAATCCATCACTCGTTGCTTAGACTCTGCAATTTGTCGATTAAGATCAGTCATTTCATTATAAGTCGTTTTAAATGCAGTCCCAGCGTCATCCAAATTTTTACCGGCATTTTTGTTAGCTAAACCCCTCGGAATAACCTCTAAACATAAACCAATGAATAGTCCAAGAGTACTCACTGTCCAGACAGCAAAAGCACTTCTCTTAGGATTACTAAAAAAGAAAGACCGTAGAACCAGATCGCTTGGCATTTTATTTCCCTATGTAAAAAATGCGCAGCCTATGGCTTATGTACCAAATTGTCAATTGGTAAGCCTTGGCACATCGCACAAAAATCATGTAATAATGATTTGGATCACTAAAGAATAGTGGTTATACATTTTTGGAATTAATGTCATACAAGGAGTTAACATGTTTCCAGTTTTATTTAATTGTGAATACGATAAAAAAAATTCAACTCTTCGTTTTTATCCTCATCCACGTATCGGACAAATATTTAATTTAAATGGTATAGATCTTTTGGTTCGAGATTGGAATGCCGGAAGTATAGTCATCGTCATAAGAGGTTTGTCTGGTCATAGTGATGTCGCTCAAGCTGTCATTGAAAAATTTATAGGTATTGATGGAGAAAAATACGGAACCACGGAATTTGGTACCCTAGCTGACCCCACAAATCCTGCTGCAATCTTTTATATGGGTAGATTTGATACTGAAGGATTAGCCGTCAAGAGAGAAGATGCCATTGAAACAGTTAAAGATTTTTTTAAGAGTGTTTTTAAAGTCTTGAACGTTGATAATGACTCTAAAAGAAAACTAGATACCGCTTTAAATGATATTTTACACACAAAAGATTTTCAATTCACTGATGTTGCGGCAAAACCCGTTTTCTTTCCTAAAAAGCCCGTAAAAGTATCCAAAACAAAACTTCCAGAACCTTCCGAAATGGATTCTGACGCGGATGCAGATGCTGATGCAGCAGAATCTTATGCACCTCAATAAAATATAAGTTAGAATCTTATAATCATATTATATCAATGAATGGTTGAGCATGGGGCTCAACCATCACTAGGTAAAGGACTTCTATGTTTCAATCTTTTTTAATTAGTGTATTAATGATGTTTAGTCTACTCACTCAAGCCGCTGTTCCGGCAGATCCTATTCAACGCTGTTTAGATATTAGAAGGTATGCAGATTTTACCACTAGACAGAAAATGGTCGCGAAAGAGCCTGGGGTGTTGCGTTTTAAATTTCATAAAATTTCTGCAGCTGAGTTACCTTTGGATACTCCTGTGGGTAATATGGATGAAGTGATCACTGCATTAAACAATCAGATTGAAAACTGCACTAAAACGCGCGCCGAATTTCATAGCGTATCGATTGCAGGGCATCAATATAAACGCCAAGAATGGTGTCTTGATACCAATAAAAAAATGCTGTCGTTGGCAAAAGCGGCACATGGTGATTTTAAACGATATTTATCATCCATTAAAAACGAATTTGACTGGTTCAAAAGCGAAGGCTGGCCAGAAAATCATTCGGGGTTTAAAAAAGGTGAATTTCAATTTACTGCTTATTATGCGCCTGCACCTCTTGATGCACGTACCCAACGAAGTGGCGCATTTTTACATCCTATCTATAGCAATCCCGGGGTAGTCAATGCTGCCTATGAAGCCAAAAAATTGCATTTAAAAATGCCGCTTTGCGGAGTGGATCCATTGACCAAAATGGCACGCGGTTATTGTATGAAAAATGCTAATGGTACCTACTCTGTGGCCCCCGATAGAGCAGAAATTGCTACCGGGGCTTTAAATCCAAAATACGCCATTGGCTATGTTCAAGATCCTAATGATCCTTCGTTTTTAATGCTGGAAGGTTCTGGTTCCTTAATTATTGAGGGTAAATTATATCATCTTAATTACGATGGCTTTAATGGCAGACCACGCACTATGTTAGGACGCATTGTTCAATGTGCACAAGATCCAACTTGTGGTGGTAATCTTGATGCGATTGAGCGCTGCTCTAAAGATCCTAAGTGTCATGATGAAGCAAAGTTACGGTGTAATGTATCTAAAAAAATTAAACAAAGTGCCGCATCCGAAAAACAAATTCGCCAATATCTAGATCAAGCACTTAGCCGTGAGAAAGCAGCCGACCTACGCAATCGCGATCAAAGCTATGTTTTTTTTGTTAAAGAAGATGGTGGGCCTTATGGCTCGGAAAATATTTCGCTGACACCGCATGTGTCATGTGCTACCGATCATCGAGTAATTCCTGTGGGAATGAACATTATCTTTAATTCAAAAAAAACCACCTCATGGTGTATCGCTCAAGATACTGGCGGTGCCATTATGGGAGCTCATGTGGACGTTTATAAAGGTGAAGGCGATCAAGCAGGGATAGAAGCCAATCAGTTAAATCATGCCGGCTCCTTGTATGTGGCTTTGCCAAAACGTAAATCATAAATAAGGAATTTGCTCCATGGGAAAACTGTGTTCTTTATCCGGTAAAACCATTGTTGAACTAGTGAAAAAAAGGGAAGTATCTTGTGCGGAAGTGATGCAGGATCATTTGGCTCAAGTTGCGAAAGTCAATCCTTTAATCAATGCGATGATTCAGCATTTATCTCCTGAAGAAGCATTAAAGCAAGCCCATTTTGCAGATAAACAAATTTCTCAAAGTAAAGAATTAGGAACCTTACATGGACTACCGGTCACTATAAAAGATGCTCGTGAAGTACGGGGGTTTTTGTGTACTTATGGCAATCAAAGCCCACTGAATTTCGTTGCTAAAAAGGATTCCACTGTCGCTGCACGATTAAGAAATGCCGGAGCGATAATAACCGGTATTACTAATATTCCGGATTTTTCGATGTCTTATGAAACGGATAATAGTTTATATGGTCGCACCCGTAATCCTTATGATCTGAATCGTTCACCAGGAGGAAGCAGCGGTGGCGAAGCGGCATTGATTGCTGCCTGCGGTTCGTATTTGGGTATTGGTGCAGATAGCGGCGGGAGCATTAGACAACCTGCCCATAATTGTGGAATTACTGGATTAAAACCAACGCTGGGATTAATTCCTGATACTGGCGTTTTTCCTCACAATGGTTCTTATGGAATTTTCAAAGATATTTTAACTCAAGGTCCTATGGCTCGGTACGTTGAGGATTTAATTCAAATCTTACCGATAATTAGTGGTCCCGATGGAGTAGATCCCAATACCAAACCTATCGCGGTAAGAAATCCTGCTGAAGTGGATTTAAGTCAGTTACGAATTGTGACTTATACCGCTAATGGCATAGTTGCTCCACGCCAAGATATAGCCGAAGTGGTGAATAAAGCAAGTTATTTACTTAAATCAGAAGTGCGGAGTGTTGAAGAGCAATATCCTAAAATTTCTAAAGAGACTTATTCGATGTTTGAAGAATTATTTTTCTATGGCGGTGATGGGGGCCAATGGTTAATTGATCAGATGCATCATATGCAAGTCACTACCGTAGAAAAACCTTTTCAGGCGATTTTGGATAGAGCTGCTCTTTGTCATTTTTCCGTGACCGAGTTACGTCGTCGCTTAGTACTAGTTGAAGAATTCAAATATACCATGTCGGCGTTTATGGAAGAATATGACGTGATTATTTGCCCTGCAGCGACTACGCCAGCTAATTTATATGAACAAAAAATGGAGCTGACCGAAGGTTTTGATTTAGCTTATGATTTGACTTACAACCTACCTTACAACATCACGGGTTGGCCTGCGGTAGTGGTTCGCTGTGGCACCTCCGATGAAGGATTGCCTATTGGTGTCCAAGTCATTGCCAAAGCTTGGCGGGATGATATTGCTCTGGCTGTCGCCAAACGATTAGAAGAATTAATGGGTGGCTGGCTGGCACCCACGAAAGCAATGGAGGGTATCCTGTATTAGACGAAGTCGTAATACAGGAAAAGAAGCACCCCAAGACATCAATTACGCAAGTTAGATAAATGAGATTGTCCTGTATTACGACTTCGTCTAATACAGGCTACGTCCTATTTTCAAATTGCTTTTACTCATCCTCATCAACATAAACAGATTTTATGGTACTGTTTTTCAAAGCCAATTTACCTTCACGTCCTATGGGGTTTTTCCGAATACTCAAATGTTCAATGGTAGTATTCTTTGATAGAGCAAAAGCGCCTTCATTGTGAATATCATTGTCCTCAAGAACTAACCAAGTGATGCTCGTATTAACAGCTATGTTCGCCGCACCACGATCAGAAATATGGCTACCATATAACCATAGCTCAGTAATGGTGTTGCTTTTTGCTATCTCAGCAATAGCATCATCCGTAATAACTCCCTCAAGGACTTGCAAGGATTCTAAGGCAGGAAGTCTATTAATCAATTGTATGTGTTCTGCCGTAATTGGATTTTCTATTGGCTTACCATTCCTTTGATACCCTCCAAAAGCTAATCCGATTAAGCTATTCATGGTTGCTAGAGACTTATAACCCTTTGTAGTCAAAGGAGCAGACAAAAAGCGTAATACGATTGCTGATGAATTCGCAGCAAAAGCTTCCGCCGCCTCATCCCCCAAGGGAGAACGGATTAAATCAAAAACTCTGAGTTTAGGCATGGTTGAGATCAGTTTTAAATCCTCTGCAGCCATCTCAACACCTTCAAGCTCTAAATAATCAATTCGTGAGTTTTCACTTAATGCTTGTGCTATTAGATGAGTTAGTTTGACTTCATAAATACCCAAGAAATAGATCGGAGAATTTTGAATTAAATAACTCAATGACTCTTCACCAAAATGTCCTTTCCCAATCGATAAAACTTCCAAGTCAGCATCATTTGCTAATGCCCTAATACCGTCATCTCCTACTGGATTAGAGTCTAAGGTGAGTGCCTTCAGATGTTTATTTTTAGCTAGAGCGATAACCCCATCATCATCTATTTCATTAGAAGATAGATGTAAATAATTGATGTTATTATTTTGTGCAAGGAGTATGGCCCCTTTAGAGGTGATTTTATTTTTTTCTAAGAAAATATTATACAAACCCTTGGTCTCGATGTATTGATTGATAAATGGAATATCTGCATCCGTGATATTACAAGATCTTAAAGAAAGTACTTCATCGTTAGGATTGTGGTCGTCAATATGACTTAGACATTCATTAAGATGCGGAGTGGTCTGTGCCCACAAAGAAGCACTGAAAAAAATCATTGGAATTAATGAGGTTAGTTGTTTCATTTTATATCCTTATAATTAAAACAGCATCATTAAATCATAAGATAGTGTTTTTAAGCAATTAGAAATGAATCCAGTAGGGATAAGGAGTTCCTACTCTGTCTATTTACTTTCGATTAATTCTTTATATAATCCAATTGGTTTAATTTGATTCACAGATTAAATTAAATGCGCATTTGTAAACTCATCAAGGAAAAATATGAAATTATTTGGTTTTGACATTAGCAGTAAAGGTATAAAATTACCCTTTAGCAATATACGCATTCCCATCCCACTTTTATTACTATTTTCTCAATTCGCCACTGCAGCTAAAACACCATTTCCTAAGGATGGTACATTTGCAGAAGAAGTAGCATTCGTGGATAGCCTACCTCGTGGATGCTCCCTTCAAACGAGTTATAAATTAATGGAATTATTAAACGCAGAAAATCCATTTTCGCAACTTACTAAACTGCCAGAGGGTACTAAAGGCACCGTGCGCCGTCATGAGTTTGATAAGGACAATGGTGTTGTTTTTCGTAGAGAAATGAGTAATGAAGCAAGGGCAAATGAGAACGATATACCTATGCTAACCGATGTTGAAACGGTGTTAATAGGAGGTGTTGGTAATGGTGCTGAAGAGGTCACTTTTAAATTTGAGCGTACCGCTGAGGGTCTGTTAAAGGTAAAATCAAAAGACCACCAGCCCATCCTGCAGCATGCAAACGGACTCCTTGCTCAGAAAGTAGGTTTGACAGTAAGTGTCGAAACTGCCCAGGAGCATTGTTTTCAGACTAATGGTCATTCTATTTAAAGAGATTCCTGGATCCTGTAAGCAAGCCACGGGATCCAGCGAGAACGTAATATTCCCTTAATACTCCCTTAATTATTTCTGTTTATAATTAGACCACTTTAAAATATGGGTATAGAGATGTATTATTACGATAACGATCTACATAAATTATTGAAAAATAAAGCAAAAGAGCATATTAGAAATAATGAATTTACCCAGTTTATTGACCTTTTGAATAATTCCACTTATAAAAAAAGCATCGAACAAGTCAATTGGCTTACTCCCTTAGCACCTTTTGGTTCCAATTGGGCTTATGAGTTAGGAATTCCCGATGATGTGCCTGTAACTTCCCTTATTGAGATAGATACTCCTTATTTGTATGAACAAAAGGATTTAAAAGATTTTTTAAACGAAGCCTTATTACATAATAAGAAAGAATTTATTACTTGGCTTTTAAATCTAACGAATTCTCATGATAACTTAAATGTTTTTATCCTTAATCCTTTCTTATTTTCTTTTGATTATTTCGAAAGATATGCAGAACAAAATGGGGTTGAAATTCAAAATTTTGAACCTGTTTTTGAACAATTAATTGCATTAAAAAAGAAAGTCATTGATTTAGAACAACGAGGATATCATGACGATGCTCTCGATGCGTATCAATTAGCCAGAAATCTACAGAAAGAAATGTTGAATTTGGTAGATTCTAAGTCTCCTTCCGCGACAAAAACTTTTAAAGATAATTGCTCAAGTTTAATTGATTTTGCAAAAAACCGTGCTCTTAGTACTCATCGTGGTTGTAAAGAAATTTTATTAAATCTAGCAATGGCAATTATAGGTGTTGGAGTAGTTTATTTATTAGCGGCTTCGGTAAATTATTATTTAACTGATGGAAAACATTTTTTCTTTAAATTTGATACAGCATCTGATCAAATTGTTGATGAATTAGCGGTTAGGATTAATAACGTTTGATACTGAGCAGGTTGCTGCAGAACACCAACCTGCGTTATCCTTATTGCAACTTTTGCCAATACTCTTCCTGAATATAAAAAGGCACAATTTCCGGTTGAGTCGCACTAAAATAATGAGTTAAAGCCTTCCCTTTCAAAGCAGAGAAATTCTTCTGATTACCCTTCAATTTCTTTAACACATAATCATAAGCAGCAATTAATTCACCATCCAATTGATGATGCAAATCCCTAGGCGTCGTGGTTATTTTTACATCAGGAATAGTGCCCGTACCTTCTAAATAGCGCTCATGATTGGAATAACCACGAAGGATGGAAAATCGAAAGCTTCCCAGATTCCAAGGCAAGTCAAACCACAGTGGATAACCCGTGCCGCCCCCAGTTTGTGCCCCTAGAATCTCACCGATGTGGTTTGAGGAAAAGCTATCGACAAAGGTATCACAGGCAGAAAAACAAAATTCATTCGTCAAAATATAAACGGGTTTAGCATACACGGGCTTATCATTTTTCATTGGCTCTATGTTGTAATCTAACCACTCCGAATACACATACTGCGCTGGATCGGTTTGATTAAATAATTCGACTAAATTGGGTCGACCATATAAAGCTTGCGTGGAATTTTTTAATTGTGCTTGGTAACGACGAACTTTTTGCGTAATAAAATGACTAATGATGCTATCACCAATTTCTCCAGCACCACCTCCATTGTAGCGAACATCAATGATCAACGCGTTGGTATTTTTTAAAGCTTGCATCTCTCTTTTAACGGCAGCAATTAAAGCATCAACACCCTCTTCATGACTCATTTGAGTTACATTAAGTACGCCAATATTACCCGGCAGTATTTTGCTCTTAACGACCTCCGATAATGGTCTAATGTCTGGAAGTTTTCTTTCGAAAACAATCCAGGGTAAATCCACTGTTTTGATTTGATGGGTATCGTATTTTGAAACGGTTACCGTTAAGGTCCCTTCTGGTGCTGTTTTAAACTTTTCTAAACTGTTCAGTGCGGCAGAAGCATAAGATTGGCGCGCTGAATTAGTGGATGCAGAAATATATTGTTCTTTGCTGCTGATATATTCCTCAATACTCTGATCATTAACTCCCAATACCTTATCGCCACTTTGCAAATCAACGGGATAAGGAGTCATCTTATCTTGCTCTACTTGCGAAATATAATAGCCATCGTCTAATTTTTTAACCAGGATTGGGGTATAAAAAATTTTAGTTTTATAAGGGTAGCGATAATTAACATGTCCATCATGAATGCTTGCCGCTAATTGAATTAAAATTTCCTGAAATTGCTCTAACGAGGTTTGTTCATTAATTCTAGCTTTTGCTTGGTTTATTAGAGTGGGCCAATCGACATTATGCTGTTCTTTTTTTAGGTCCCAGTAACAATAAATGTCCTTAGCCATTTTATCGATGAAATCAATGGTTTTTAGATATTGCTCTTTAGGAGTGATTGCTTGAATGTCTTGTGCTGCAAAAAGCGGGGTGGAGGAAAAGAGTAATGCGCCTATAAATACGAATTTAATTTTGTCTTTTAACATTGCAAACATGATGATTACCACGCAAGGCTTCTTAAAAAATAATTATTACATTAATATTTCTTTATGATCAATTGTAGTTAGATCATGCTCCAATATTACCGACCGAGCTTGGATATCTATTGAAAGAAACTTAGCATCCCTTTACTATTACTCATTGGATTTTCTTAATCATCCTGCAGTTACTAGGAAGTATTCTCATATATGGACATTCAAAAAAGTATTAAACGCTTTACGCTTACAGCAACAGCATCCGCAATAATTAGTCTTCATGCCGAAACAGCAATGGCGGCTTCTTGTCCTGTCTTTATTACCGGTTCTTTTTTAGCTGGTATGGTATGTGATTTTGATGTAGGCACGGGTTCAAGCGTTACTGTGGGAAATGGTGGGGAAGTTGGTGGTATCAATATGGTTGCCTATACTCCCTCCTCGCCGTCGTTAATTGCAATAAATGCCGGTGGGATCATCGATAATAGCACTGGGATTGGTATTAATATCAGTGGCTCCTTGCTTTCCAATGGAATTTCTAATGACGGTACGATAAATGCCAGTAATGCAGCTTTGCAAATTACTAATGGAAGCACAGTCAGTGGAGGGATCTCCAATGGCGGGATTATGAATAGTACCAATGGCACAGGTATCCTTATCAACAATAATAGCACTATCAGTGGTGGGATTTCTAATAGTGGGACAATTACAGCGGATACCGTTTTCGTTGGTATGACAATAGATTCTAATTCCATAATTCAAGGCGATGTTACTAATAGTGGTTTAATTTCAACTGATGTTGGTAATGGTATCCTTTTGCGAAGTAATAGTGCTATCAGCGGTGGGATCTTTAATACGGGAACAATTAATAGTGATGCCGGCTCCGGCTTAACTGCCCTTAACTCCTCAAATATTCAAGGCAATATTTCTAATACTGGCCTTATCAGCACCGCTATTGACGGGATCTCAATCACTCATGCTAGTACTATGGGCGGAAGTATATTGAATAATGGAG